>NZ_LMLN01000029.1:20809-39785 GCF_001421915.1 Sphingomonas sp. Leaf62
CCCCGCCACGTCTGGTCGCCGCCGGTGATCGTCGCGCCCAGCGGCTGGCCGGTACCATCGACGCCGAGGACCACCGGCGGAGCGACGTCGAGCGTCATCACCATGCCGCCGGGCAGGGTATGGAACGCCAGCGGGCCGTCGGTCCGCGGGGTCAGGCCCCTCGCCCCGACCTGGGCGAAGCCATAGCCATGGGTTTCGGTGGTCAGCGCGATCAGCTGGTCGCCGAGCATCGCATCGTCCGCCGCCGCCTGCAGCCGCACGGCGAAGCGCCGCGCTTCCGCCTCGACATTGGGCGCACGGGTGGCGGCACCGATGCCGAGGCTGACCGCACCCGCCGCTACGCCGATGATGGCGAGGACGATCAGCATTTCGATCAGGGTCATGCCGGATTGGGTGGGGGGCACCACGCGCGCCCTCGTCACTCCCGCGAAGGCGGGAGGCCATACACGCTGGCAGCGCGATTCTTTCGCAGGTGCCAGCGGCAATGGATTCCCGCCTGCGCGGGAATGACGATGGGTGGTGGCGAGGATCAGCGCACCGTCCCGTCGATATCGGCGTCGAGTCCCTCGCCGCCGGGCTTGCCGTCCTTGCCGAGCGACGTGATGGTGAAGCGTCCGCCGGTCGATTCGTAGACATAGGGATTGCCCCACGGGTCCTGCGGCATCTGCGACAGATAGCCGTCGGGCGGATAGGCGCCGGGGATCGGCGGTTGGGTCGGTTTTTCGAACAGCGCCTTCAGCCCCTGCGTCGTTGTCGGATAGTCGCCATTGTCCAGCCGGTACATTTTCAGCGCGGCGGAGATCGATTTGATGTCGGTGCCGGCGGTCGTCACCCGCGCCTGATCGGGGCGGTTGATGACGTTGGGCACGATCAACGCCGCGACGAGCGCGATGATCGCCAGCACGACGATCATTTCGACCAGCGTCAGTCCCGCCTCGCGGTCGGGGACAGAAACCTTGCGGGCGGCGGGGTTCGCGGCCAAGGTGTCACGAAACTTTCGGAATAAGATGCGCATCCACGCCCCAATGCGTCCACACGATGAAGCCATTGTGACAATCGAACCCGCCCCCGCCGGTCCGGCCGCCGGCGTGTGGGCTGTCGCGGGCGGCAATGCCATTGTAGTCGATGGCACGGTCCCCGCAACAACCTTGCTCGTGCCGTCCGAATCGGTCCTTCTGCTCAGCGTCGACCTGCCGCTGCCCAGTCGGGCGAAACGGCTGGCGGCGTTGCCGTTCGCGGTCGAGGACCGGATCGCCGATCCGATCGATGCCGTGCATCTGGTGCTGGGCGATGCGATCGGCGACCGGCGCTATCTGGTCGCGGTCGTGCGGCACAGCGTCATGGCCGAATGGGTGGCGATCGCCGATGCCGCCGGGATCGGCGGCGCGGCGTTCGTGCCCGACGCGCTGACGCTGGCTGCGCCGGTCGAGGGATGGAGCGTCGAGGTGATCGGCGGAAGGGCGCTGGTCCGCGCCGCCGACGGCACCGGCTTCGCCATGCCGCTGCCGATGCTGGTCGCGGCGTGGGAGGCGGCGGGGCGGCCGGCCGTGCAGGCGCTGGGCGATCCGTTGCCGGCGGCGATGGCGGGCGACGGCGTGGCATTCCCGCCCGCGCCGCTCGACCAGCGCATCGCCGATGCACCGATCGATCTGCGGCAGGGGGTCTATGGCCGCCGCCGGACGGCATGGCCGAGCACGACGCGCAAGGTCGCGATGATCCTCGGTGCGGCCGCGCTGGCGCATGGCGTGATCGCGGTCGCCGACACGCTGATGCTTGAGCGAATCGCCGAGCGGCGGCAGGCGGCGCTGCAACAGCTGGTGGTGACGACCGCGCCGTCGATCCCGACCGGCGGCGACGATTTCATGGTGCGCGTCGCCGACCTGCTGCCGCGCCCGACCGGCAGCAACCGATTCGTGCCGCTGTTGTCGCGCGTTGCCGGGGCATTGTCGCCGATCGGCCCGGCATTGGTGGTCAACCGGATGGATTTCGAAGGAAACGCGCTGACCCTCGATTGCCAGTCGCCCGAAACCGGCATGGCCGACCGGCTGCGCGCCGCATTTTCCGCCGCCGGCGTCGCCGCACAGGTGAGCGCCGCCCCCGGCGGGGCGCTGCGCATTGTGGCGCGCGGGGCATGATCGTCGTGCGCAGAAGCGCCCGGATCGAGGCGGCCCTCGCCCGGTTCGATGGCTGGTGGCAGGGGCTGACCATGCGCGAGCGGGTGCTGGTGGGGACGCTGGCGGCGCTGCTCGCCGGGGTCGTGCTGATGTATGGCGTGGTCAAGCCGGTGCAGGCGGCACGGGCGCAGGCGCGCGCCGATATCCGGCAGGCGGAGACGCTGATGGCGCGGGTGCGTGCCGCCGGACGGCTGGAAAGCGCACCGGCGACGACCGCCGCCGGACCGCCGCAAACGGTGATCGCATCGGCGGCGACGACCGCCGGGTTGCAGCCGGTGCTGGCGGAGGCGAATGGCGGCGTCACCGCGACGCTGACCGACGCGCCCTATCCGGCGGTGGTGACGTGGCTGAGTTCGGTCGCATCGACCAGCACGATCGCCGTGCGGCGGGTGACGATGCAGCGCGGTTCGACCTCCGGCCGGGTCAATGCCAGCGTGGAGTTTCGACCATGACCGACACGCTGCTCCATGCCGAACCCGTCCGCCTGCCCTATGGCTATGCGCGTAAAGGAGGCGTGCTGATCCGGCTGGGCAAGGGCGGCATGGAGTGCGTCCACCGCGCCGATGCGACGCTGGACGCAATGCTGGAGGTGCAGCGGGTCGCGCCGGGCATCGCGTTCGTGGCGCTGGACGATGCCGCGTTCGATGCAGCGTTGCAGGCGAGCTATGGCGGCAGCGCGTCGACCGCCGCCGACATCGAACTGGCTGAAACCGATCTGGCGGCACTGGCCGACAGTGCGGCGGCGGTCGACGACCTGCTCGACGCGCGCGACGATTCGCCGGTCATCCGCCTGATCAACGCGCTGCTGCTCGAAGCGATCAAGGAAGGCGCATCCGACGTCCATGTCGAGACGCAGGAAAAGCGTCTTGTCGTCCGCTTCCGCATCGACGGCGTGCTGCGCGACATCGTCGAGCCGCCGCGCGCGCTTGCCCCGCTGCTGGTCAGCCGGATCAAGGTCATGGCCAAGCTCGACATCGCCGAGCGCCGCACGCCGCAGGACGGCCGCGTGACGCTGCGCATCGGCGGGCACGACGTCGATGCGCGCGTGTCGACCATGCCGACCCAGCATGGCGAGCGGGTAGTGCTGCGTCTGCTCGAACGTGGCGGCATGATGCTTGACCTCGGCGGGCTGGGCATGTCGGAGCGCGACGAAAGCGTGTTCGGCCGGTTGCTCGAGCGGCCGCACGGGCTGTTGCTGGTCACCGGACCGACCGGATCGGGCAAGACGACGACGCTCTATACGGCGCTCACCCGTCTGAACGATCGTCGCCGCAACGTGATGACGGTCGAGGACCCGATCGAGTATGAGCTGGCCGGCATCGCCCAGACGCAGGTCAATCCGCGCACCGACATGACCTTCGCGCGGGGACTGCGCGCGATCCTGCGGCAGGACCCCGACGTCATCATGGTCGGCGAAATCCGCGATCAGGAAACCGCGCAGACGGCGGTGCGATCGTCGATGACCGGCCACTTCGTGCTGTCGACGCTGCACACCAACACCGCGATCGGATCGGTCACGCGGCTGATCGACATGGGCGTCGAACGCTATCTGCTGGCGCCGATGCTGGTCGGGCTGGTCGCGCAGCGGCTGGTCCGGCGGCTGTGCGTCGAATGCCGGTGGCAGGATCGGTCGACCGAGGCGGACAGCGTCCTGCTGGGCGGCGCGATCAAGCCGGGCAAGAAGCTGTGGCGCAAGGGCGGGTGCGAGGCCTGCCATCACGAGGGCTATCGCGGCCGCGCCGGGCTGTACGAGGTCGTCGCGGTCGACGACCGGTTGCAGGCGATGATCCACAACGGCGTCGCCGAGGCCGAACTGGAACGTGCGGCGCGGGTCGATAATCCGGCGTTGCTGGATGATGGCGTGGCGAAGGTGAAGGCCGGGGTGACGACCGTCGAGGAGGTCGCGCGGGTCGTGCGGGACGAGGGGTGATTCTTACCGCCCTTAACCCCATCCGTTTGGTTCGAGTAGCGATCGAGCTTGTCGAGAGCGCGTATCGAGAACGCCTCTCCTCGGGCGGGCCGTTCTCGACGGACGCTTCTCGACAGGCTCGAAGCTGCTCGAACCGAACGGCAATTTTGACGGGGTTGGGCAGGTGACCGCCTACACCTACCGCGCCGCTTCCCGCACCGGCGCGACCGTCAGGGGCGTGATCGAAGCCTCCAGCCCTGCCGCCGCCCGCGCGTTGCTGCGCGAACGCGGCGAACTGCCGCTGTCGGTCGAGGAGGCTGCGGAAAAAGGTCCGAAGCTCGGCAGCATCCAGCTGCCCCGCCTGTTCCGGCGCGGGGTGTCGAGCAAGGCGCTGGCGACGCTCACCCGCCAGATCGCGACGCTGGTCGGCTCCGACATCTCGATCGAGGAATCGCTGCGCATCGTCGCCGGACAGGCCGACAATGCGGCGGTCAACGCACTGCTGCTCGACGTGCGCGCCGCGATCCTCGACGGGCGCAGCTTCGCGCAGGGGCTGGGCCGGCATCCCAAGGCGTTTCCCGAATTCTATCGCGCGTCGGTCGCGGCGGGCGAACAGTCGGGGCGCTTGCCCGACGTGCTCAACCACCTCGCCAATTTCGTCGAGACCCGGCAGGCCAATGGCCAGAAAATGCAGCTGGCGTTGCTGTATCCGGCGCTGTTGGCGACGGTCAGTTTTGGCATGATGGTGCTGCTGATGGTCTATGTCGTGCCCGACATCGTCCGCGTGTTCGTGTCGCGCGGGGCGGAACTGCCGTTCTTGACGCGCGCGCTGATCGCGCTGTCGGCGTTCATCCAGAAGTACGGGCTGTACGTCGCGGTGGCGGCGCTGGTGCTGTTTCTGGTCGGCGCGCGCTGGCTGAAGGTGCCGGGCAACCGGCTGGCGGTCGACCGGCGGCTGGCGACGCGGGCGCCGTTCCGCCGGTTCAGCCGCCAGCACAATGCCGCGCGCTTCGCCGGTAGCCTCGCGACGCTGGTCGGCAGCGCGGTGCCGCTGGTCGAGGCGCTGCACGCCGCCGCCGCCGTCACCCCCAACCGCTTCGTGCGCGACAAGGCGCTGACCGTCGCCGCGCGGGTGCGCGAGGGGCTGTCGCTGCGCGCGGCGATGGCGGAGGCGGAGATTTTCCCGTCGATGCTCGTCGCGATCGTCGCCTCGGGCGAAACGTCGGGCCGGCTCGCCCCCGCGCTCGACCGTGCATCGGGCGAACTGGAGCGCGAACTCGATGCGCTGGTGGCGACACTGGTGGCGCTGGTCGAACCGATGGTGCTGTTGCTGATGGGCGGGCTGGTGCTGATGATGGTGCTGGCGATCCTGTTGCCGATCATCAACCTGAACAATCTGGTGCAGATTTGATTCTCAATCGGTTGATCCCGTTCGTGTTGGGTAGAAATTGAGCTTGTCGAAGGCCCGTATCGGCAGGCTCGGCGGCTACTCAGGACGAACGGTTTTGGCTAACACTGGCATTTGACTAGCTTGTTCAAGGAACCGGACCATGACCGACCTCGCCCGCATCGTCGCCGAGGTGACGGCGGAGATCACCACCAATGCGGCCGACATCGAACGGGCGGCAGGGGCCGGGCACGATTATCCCCCCGACTGGTTCGGCATGGCGGTGGCGACGCCCGATGGCGGGCTGTTCCATGGCGGCTATTCCCATATCCGCTTTCCGTTGCAGAGCATCGCCAAGGTCTTCGCACTCGAACTGGCGCTGGAGGCGTGCGGCGACGCGGTGTTCAAGCGCGTCGGGCGCGAACCGTCGGGCGATCCGTTCAATTCGATCGTCGACCTCGAACGCAACAAGGGCGTGCCGCGCAATCCGTTCATCAATGCCGGGGCGCTGGTGGTGTGCGACATTCTGGTCGAGCACAAGACCGACGAATGTGCGCGGGCGGTGGTCGACTTTGTCGGGCGCGAGGCCGGGCTGGCTGACGTGATCCTCAACCAGGACGTGCTGGAGACCGGCCGCACCGGTGGCGACCTGAACCGCGCGATGATGAGTTTCGCCAAGCATCACGGCAATCTCCACTGCGAGATCGACGAGGTGATGGAGGCCTATGTCCACCAATGCGCGATCGAGATCGATGCGAAGTCGCTGGCGAAGGCCGGGCTGTTCCTGACCCGCACCGCGCGGACCGGCGATGCAGCGGGCGACGAGCGCGCCACGCGGACGCGGCGGCTGCTGTCGCTGATGACGACCTGCGGGCAATATGACGGGTCGGGGGACTTTGCGTACCGGGTCGGGCTGCCGGCCAAGAGCGGGGTGGGGGGCGGCATCCTCGCCATCGTCCCGCAGGTCGCGTCGATCGCGGTGTGGTCGAACAATCTCGACCGGCAGGGCAATTCGATCCTCGGCGTGCGGGCGCTGGAATTGCTGGCGGACAAGGCCGACTGGTCGGTGTTCGGGTAGGGGGCTACGACCTGTTCTCTGCGCACATGCAAACCGTTCGTGCTGAGTAGGGGCTGAGCGAAGTCGAAGACCCGTATCGAAGCACCTGCCCCAAGCGGTCCTTCGATACGCCCCTTCGACAAGCTCAGCGGCTACTCAGGACGAACGGATTGGAGTCGTTCTCGGCTACTCGCCCCCCGTTTGCTTCGAGCGCAGGTTCGAGCCTGTCGAGAACCGTAGTCGAGAAGGGGTGCCCCAAACGACCCGTTCTCGACGGACGCTTCTCGACAAGCTCGAAGCTGCTCGAACCGAGCGGTATAGGCGGAATTGAGCGGAAGGGGGTCAGCCCGCCGTCTTCGGCCCCAGCAAATTCAGCACCGCCGCGGTCATCGCGATCGTGCCGGTGACAATCGACGGCTCGGGCGCGACCTTGAACAGGGGCGAATGATGCGACGGCACCGGCGCGCCGCCGTTCCTCGCCGCGACGATGTCCGCCATCGGCGTGCCGCCGACCGCGAAATAATAGCCCTTCACCTTGGAATCCGGCTGGACCAGATAGGCGAAGTCCTCCGCGCCCATGCCGGTCTGTTCGAACGGAATCACGTTCTTCGGCCCCAGCGTCGTCGCCATCACCGCGTTCAGCCGCCGGGCGAGCGGCGCGTCGTTGATCGTGGTCGGCGTGCCCTCGATCACCTTCACCACCGGCATCTTGTCGGCGGGCATCCCGTTCAGCGTGCCGATGCCGCTCGCGACGCGCTTGATCCCATCGAGCAGCTGCTTGCGCGTTCCCTCGTCATTGGCGCGGACGGTCACCTGCAATTTTGCCATGTCGCTGATGATGTTGTGCTTCAGCCCCGAATGGAACGAACCGACGGTGATGACCCCGGGGTCGAGCGGCTGGCGTTCGCGGCTGATGAGGCCCTGCAAGGCGATCACCAGCTGCGACGCCATATAGACCGGGTCCTTGCCAGCATGCGGGCTGGCCCCGTGCGCGCCGATGCCGGGCACGTCGATATCGACCGAGTCCGACGACGAATATTGAATGCCCTCCGATGCCGATACCATGCCCGCCGGCAGCCCGGCGGCGACGTGGAAGGCCAGCGCGTAATCAGGCTTGGGAAAGCGGCTATAGAGGCCATCGGCCAGCATCGCCTTCGCACCTCCGACGCGTTCCTCGGCGGGCTGGACGATGAAGACGATCGTGCCCTTCCACCGGTCCTTGAGCGCGGCCAGCCGGCGGGCGGTGCCGACCATCGCGGTGATATGGGTATCGTGGCCGCAGGCGTGCATCACCGGCGCCTCGACCCCGTCGACGCCGACCTGCCGCGCCTTGCTGGCATTGGGCAGGCCCGATTTCTCCTCGACCGGCAGCCCGTCCATATCGGCGCGGACCAGCACGGTCGGGCCGGCCCCGTTCTTCAGCACGCCGACCACGCCGGTGCCACCGACGCCGGTCGTCACCTGCATCCCCGGCACGCCGCGCAGCTCGGTCGCCATGCGCTCGGCGGTCTTCACCTCCCTGAACGACAATTCGGGATTGCGGTGGAACCAGTCCCACATCCCGCCCAGCGACGCCGTGTAATCGGCGCGGACGGCGGGTGCCCAGTCGGGTTCGGCCATGGCCGGCGTCGCGGCGAACAGGCAGGCGGCGGTGGCGATCAGTGTGCGCATGTTGGGTCCCCTTTGGGCCTTAAGCTATCCGCTTTCGCCAAAGTGTCGAGGGTCGATGTTGCCGTCCCGTTCCGCGTCACCCATATCCATCCGCATGGCGATCACGATCCGCACCGACCTGTCCGAGCCGGAAACCGGCCAGACCTTCGTCCCTCACCGTCCCGCCCGCCCGGCCAAGGTGGATGCGGGCAAACGCTTCGTCATCAAGTCCGATTACGAACCCGCCGGCGACCAGCCGACCGCGATCCGCGAACTGGTCGCGGCGGCGCGCGCGGGGGAGAAGGATCAGGTCCTGCTGGGCGTCACCGGTTCGGGCAAGACCTTCACCATGGCCAAGACGATCGAGGAATTGCAGCGCCCGGCGCTGATCCTTGCCCCCAACAAGATCCTTGCCGCGCAGTTGTACGGCGAAATGAAGTCATTCTTCCCCGACAATGCCGTCGAATATTTCGTCAGCTATTACGATTACTACCAGCCCGAAGCATATGTCGCGCGGTCCGACACCTATATCGAAAAGGAAAGCTCGACCAACGAGGCGATCGACCGGATGCGGCATTCGGCCACCCGGTCGCTGCTGGAGCGCGACGACGTCATCATCGTCGCGTCGGTATCGTGCCTGTACGGCATCGGATCGGTCGAAACCTATTCGGCGATGATTTTCGACCTGAAGAAGGGTGATGTCGTCGACCAGCGCGAGATCGTCCGCAAGCTGGTCGCGCTGCAATACAAGCGCAACGACGCCGCGTTCCAGCGCGGTAATTTCCGCGTGCGCGGCGACAGCCTCGAACTGTTCCCGTCGCATTATGACGACAGCGCGTGGCGGATCACCTTCTTCGGCGACGATATCGAGGAGATCACCGAATTTGATCCGCTGACCGGCAAGAAGGTCGCCAGCCTCAATTCGATCCGCGTCTATGCCAATTCGCACTATGTGACGCCGGGACCGACGCTGAAACAGGCGGGCGAGGCGATCCGCCACGAACTGACCGAGCGGCTGAAGGAACTGGTCATGGAGGGCAAGCTGCTGGAGGCGCAGCGGCTGGAACAACGCACCAATTTCGATCTGGAAATGATCGCCGCCACCGGTTCGTGCGCGGGGATCGAGAATTACAGCCGCTTCCTGACCGGACGCCTGCCGGGCGAACCGCCGCCCACGCTGTTCGAATATCTTCCGGAAAATTCGCTGCTGTTCGTCGACGAAAGCCATCAGACGATCGGCCAGATCAACGGCATGTCGCGCGGCGATCACCGGCGCAAGATCACGCTGGCCGAATATGGCTTTCGCCTGCCGAGCGCGATCGACAACCGGCCGCTGCGCTTCAACGAATGGGACGCGATGCGGCCGCAGACGGTGTGCGTGTCGGCGACGCCCGGCGGGTGGGAGATGGAGCAGACCGGCGGCGTGTTCAGCGAACAGGTCATTCGCCCGACCGGCCTGATCGATCCGCCGATCACGATCCGCCCGGTCGAGGAACAGGTCGACGACCTGATCCACGAGGCCAAGGAGACGGCGAAGAACGGCTATCGCACGCTCGTCACCACGCTGACCAAGCGCATGGCCGAAGACCTGACCGAGTTCATGCACGAAGCCGGTCTGAAAGTCCGGTACATGCACAGCGACGTCGAGACGCTGGAGCGCATCGAGCTGATCCGCGACTTGCGCATGGGTGTCTATGACGTGCTGGTCGGCATCAACCTGTTGCGTGAAGGACTCGACATTCCCGAATGCGGGCTGGTCGCGATCCTCGACGCCGACAAGGAAGGGTTCCTGCGCAGCGAAACCTCGCTGATCCAGACGATCGGCCGTGCCGCGCGCAACGTCGACGGGCGGGTGATCCTCTATGCCGACCGGATGACCGGCAGCATGGAACGCGCCATTGCCGAAACCGATCGCCGTCGCGAAAAGCAGCGCGAATATAACGAAGCGCACGGCATTACGCCCACGACGATCAAGCGCCAGATCGGCGATATCATCGCCGACGTCGCCTCGCGCGATCAGGTGACGGTCGAGATCGACGAGGACGGCCCGCGCCACATGGTCGGCCACAATCTGCGGTCGTATATCGAGAGCCTCGAAAAGCAGATGCGCGAGGCGGCGGCCAATCTGGAGTTCGAGACCGCCGGACGGCTGCGCGACGAGATCCGCAGTCTCGAAAACGAGGAACTCGGCCTGCCGGCGAGCGAGCACAAGGCACCGATCATGGGCCGATCGAACGAAGGCAAGCCCGGTACCCGAAAGACCCGCTATGGCAAGCAGAAGGCGATGCGCATGGCCGGCGGGGGCGGGCGGGGGCGGTAGCCGACGGTCGTCATCCCGGCTTGGGCCGGATTCGTAGACACTGACGCCAACGCTGAACACGCAACGTCGGCGTGTATGGCCTTCCGCCTGCGCGTGCGTGAAGATGGCTTAGAGATCGTCATCCCGGCGCAGGCCGGGATCCATTGGGTCGGATGCTCTCGACTCCATCACGACCGTTCCCGATCCATGGATTCCGGCCTGCGCCGGAATGACGAGCGGTTCGATGGAAGCGGCGCGACGCCCCATCGCCGGTTGAGGCCGCCGCCCGCATCGCCCATAAGGTGGCGATGCGTATCAAGTTCCTTGCCCCCGCTCTCCTGCTGGCCGGGTGCGTGCCGCCGGGTGCGCCGCCCGAGCCGGTCACCGCACCATCGCCCGCGCCACGACCCGCCGCCGTCGCGCCGACCTCGCCGCCGGTGAGCGACTGGCGCGACCTGCCGCGCACTCTCGGCGACTGGCAGTATCGTGGGCTCGGCACCGGATCGGCGGCGATCTATGGCGTTCGCGGTGCGGCCCCGGTCGCGACCCTGACCTGCAACCGCGCGGCGAAGCAGGTGACGATGGTCCTCGCCACGCCCCGCCCCGCCGCCGGCACGGTGACGATCCGCACCACCAGCACGCAGCGCAGCGTCACCGTGCAGCCGATGGACGGCGGCGTCGGTATGGCGCTGCCGGCCAGCGACCGGCTGCTCGACGCGATCGGGTTCAGCCGGGGCCGCTTCGTCGTCGAAGGCGCCGGGATCGGGCGACTGGTCCTGCCGAGCTGGGCGGAAATCCTGCGCGTGACCGAGGATTGCCGCGGCTGATGCGGGGAGTCGCGCTCTGGTCGCTGGTGCTGCTGGCGGGTTGTTCCAGCGAACCGCCGCCTGCGCCGGCCCCGACCGAGCGCCCGACCCCTACACCCCGGCCCACGCCTTCGCCACGCGCGCTCAAGCCCGGCGAGTTGCCGACCCCCGAACTCGACGGCGCGACGCCGCTGGCCGGGCGCTGGCGCTATCAGGCATCGGCGAGCGGCAGCGCCGCGCTGTACGAATCGAACGGCGCGGCGGCCTTCGCCATCCGCTGCGACCCGCGGGCGAAGCGCATCGTCTTCGTCCATCCGGGGCAGGGCCGCACGATCCGCCTCTATGTCACCGATGCCGCCGCAACCTTCCCGACGCAGACCGTCGACGGCGCGGCCGAAGCGGCGGTGACGACCGGGCAGACCTTTCTCGACGCGTTGGCCCGTGCCGGCGCGATCGGCTTCGCCATCGACGACGGCCCGGTCGCGCAACTGCCCGGCGACAAGGCGATCGGAACGGTGGTGCGGGGGTGCCGGCCGGGACTGCGCTGAGTCTGCGTCGGCAGGGCGCGAACTATGGCGGAAACATCGTGCAATACAAGTCTTGTACGCAGCGGCGAGATGCCCCAGATTCCGTGTGCGCCACCGTTCGGGGCGTAACGGCTTTAACTAGCGAAAGGAGGTGATCCGATGTCTCATGGTTCAGCAGTGGGTTCGGTTCAGTTCGTTCGGGAGACGCGCCGCTAAAGCGTGGGCCACGTGCGGGGGGTATTCTCCCTCAGTCAACGCCGTGGCGCCATGAATGCGGCTCGCATGGTCTCCCGGGCTGGAACTTCCGGCCGCTGACCATGCTTGAGGTCGTCGGGTGTCGAGAGACCCCGGCGGCCTCTCTCATATCCGCCCTATGCGGTGTTCAGCGTGCGATGCCCCGCTGCCAGCACGATCGCGACCAGCGACCCGCCGACGATATTTCCCGCCGTCGCCAGCAACAGATTGCCCGCCATCGCGGTCGCCGGCACCGCCGCCGGATCGATGGCCCACGCGATCGGCAGCAGCGTCATGTTCGCGACCGAATGTTCGAACCCTGCCGCGACGAACAGCGCGACCGGCCCGATGACGCCGACGATCTTGCCCGCCACCGACTGCGCGCCGGTCGCCATCCAGACCGCGAGGCAGACCAGCATGTTGGCGAGCACGCCCGACGCGAGCAGTTCCACCCCGTCCTTGGCCAGCTTGGCATCGGCGGTCTTCAGCGCCGCCTGTGCGACCGCGCCGTCGATTGCGTGCGGCGCGCCCGACGCGACGAACAGCGCGGCGATCGCCAGGCTGCCGATCAGGTTCGCGACCCACACGATCGCCCAGTCGCGCACCGTCTCGCCAATCCCCAACCGGTCCTGCGCGGCGGGCAGGACCAGCATCGTGTTGCCGGTGAACAATTGCGTGCCGGTCACCATCACCAGCATCAGCCCGACCGAGAAGGCGACACCCGACAGCAACTGCGTCGCACCGCCCGCTGTCGCCCCGGCCTGCGCCACCAGATAGCCGATCGCGCCGAAGGCGATCTGCGCCCCCGCCGCGATGCCGAGCAACAGCATCGCGCCGACCGGCGGGCGGGTCTTGGCGAGCAGGGCGTCGTCGACGCTGTCGGCCAATGTGTCGGCGGTGGCGTCGTCCTTGGCCATGGCGTGTCCTCGCGCTGCTCGGTGTCACAAGCGGAACGATCGACGCCGGTCGCGGCTCCTTCAGCGCAGCATCGGCTGGATGTCGACGATCCGGACGTCGTGCATCTGGTTCAGATACGCATCCAGATATGGTTTGTGGGACGCGCCGACCACGACCAGCGCCCGCATCCCCGGTCCGGGTGCCTCGGCCAGCATGTCGCGGATATTCGCCGCCATGCGCAGGTTGCGCACTTCCCAATAGGCGACATATTGCCGGCCGAACCGCTGCGGCGAGGGTTCGTTCAGCGCCGCGCCGAAGTCGCTGTCATAGATCATCTGGACGATGCCCGGCGCGTTATGGGCGCGGTACAGTGCCAGCAGCCCCGGCCCGGTAGCCAGGTCGCGTTCGGCCGCTTCGTTGACCGCGCGCCGCTTCGCGCCCGCCGGATTGTCCCACGCCGTCTGGATCGCCTTGCCATACGCCGCCTCGTCGGCCTTCGGAATCGATCGGTCGGCGCTGTGATCGTCCATCGCATACACCCGCTCCAGCCCCAGTCGGGCGGCAAGGCGGGCGGCGATCATCAGGCTTTCGTCGGGGCGGGTTTCCAACTTGGTCAGGCGCTCGACCAGCGCGGCGTCCAGCCCGTCGCCGGCATGGCGTTCGGCGGCGGACAGGCGCAGCCACTGGACCAGCGCGGACGCCTGCTCGCCCCCGGCAAGGAAGGTAGCCGACAGCCGGCGACGCTGCGCGGGAGAGGGCGTCGCTGGCCAGGCGGCGAGCATTTTCAGAAACGCGACGTTCGCCGCCGGAACGTCCAGCCCGGTCGCGGCACGCGCGGCGGCGGTATCGGGGCAATAGGATGCCACGGTATCGGCATAGCGATCGGGATAGCGGCGCAGTTCGTCGCACTGGACACCCGACACGTCCTCGATCGCGATCGCCTGCGGCTTCCATGCGGCCAGCTTGTCGAGTAGCGGCGCCAGCGCTTCGGGCCGGAAACGATCCGGCAACTGCGACAGATGCGCCGACCCCAGTACCGCGACCTCGTTGACCGGGCCGTTGCGCGGACCTTTATGCGCCGACGGGTCGAAATCGGGGCGATAGCTTTGGGCGCTGGCCGGCGCGGCGAGCAGCAGCAAGGTCGACAGGATGCGTTTCATCAATTTCCCCCTTTGGCCGCAGCGTAGGGGGGCAAGCGGGGAAGGGGAATGCGGTTTGATGGCGATCAGACTGCAACCCTCCCCTCGCGCCACAGGGGAGAGGGAGGCGCAGACTTGGTCTTTGCCTTGGCAAAGGCCTAGGCGGGATCGACATTCAGTTCACTCGGCGCAGAAATAGCGTTCGATTCCCTTTCGTCACTCCCGCGCAGGCGGGAGTCCATATACGTCAGCGTCGCGAATCCAGCCAAACCGTCAGCGTCTATGGATTCCCGCCTGCGCGGGAATGAAGAAATTCCGTGCGTATCGCTGAATATCGATCGGTCCTAGTCGAGGCAGGGAGGGAAGCGCGTGCGGAGCGCGCGCGAGCCGAAGCCTCGCCTCCCCCCCCCCCCCCCCCCCCCCCCNGCTATCCCTCTCCCCTGTCCAGGGGAGAGGGCGGGGCCTGTACCCCCCAAAACGAAACCGCCGCCCGGTTTCCCGGACGGCGGCTCGTCTACATCACGAAAACCCGAACGATCAGTCGTTCAGATATTCGCCTGCATCGGCGTCGGTGCCGGTGCCCGAGGGCACGACATCGGCCAGCGGATCATTGGCGCCCTGCCCGTCGCGGGGTGAGCGTGCCCGTTCGGCGGCGCGCTCTTCCTCGGCCGAATGCGGCGCGACGAAGCCCTGCAACGCCTTTTGCTGGGCCCGCAGCGCCGCGTCGCGCGACGATGCCGCCACGCGCAGGCGGTTCATGCCCGCACCGGTGCCCGCCGGGATCAGGCGGCCGACGATGACGTTTTCCTTCAGACCGTTCAGGCTGTCGATCTTGCCCTGCACCGATGCTTCGGTGAGGACGCGGGTCGTTTCCTGGAACGATGCGGCCGAGATGAACGACCGCGTCTGGAGCGACGCCTTGGTGATGCCGAGCAGCACCGGCTTGCCCTGTGCCGGGGCCAGACCCGGCGCAAGCTTCGCATTGGCTTCGTCCATCTCGTCCCGGTCGAGCTGTTCGCCGGCCAGCAGGGTGGTGTCGCCACCGTCGGTGATCTCGACCTTCTGCAGCATCTGACGAACGATCGTCTCGATGTGCTTGTCGTTGATCTTCACGCCCTGCAGTCGATAGACGCCCTGGATTTCGCTGACCAGATATTCGGCCAGCGGCTCGATGCCGAGCGTTTCCAGAATGTCGTGCGGGTTCGGCGAACCACCGATCAGGTTGTCGCCGCGCTTGACATAGTCGCCTTCCTGAACGTCGATGACCTTCGACTTCGGGATCAGATACTCGACGACATCGCTGCCATCCTCGGGCTGGATGCCGATCTTGCGCTTCGCCTTGTAATCCTTGCCGAAGATCACGCGGCCCGAAACCTTGGCGATGATCGCCGCTTCCTTCGGGATACGCGCTTCGAACAATTCGGCGACGCGCGGCAGACCGCCGGTGATGTCGCGGGTCTTGGCCGATTCACGGGCGACACGGGCAAGAACGTCGCCCGCCTGCACCTGTGCACCATCCTCGACCGACAACACCGCGCCCGGTGCCAGCATGTAACGTGCGGCCTCACCCGAATTCGCGTCGAGCAGGGTCATGCGCGGACGCAGATCCTCCTTCGACTTCGACGTCACGCGATATTCGATGATCTCGCGCTGGGCGATACCGGTCGCTTCGTCGACGCGTTCGGTGACGGTCTTGTTCTCGATCAGATCGATGAACTTCACTGTACCGCCCGTTTCGGTGATGACCGGCGCGGTGAACGGGTCCCATTCCGCCATGCGGTCGCCCTGCGAAACGATGTGGCCATCGTCGAACAGAACATAGGCACCGTACGGGATGCGGTGGACCGACAGGTCGCGGCCGTCCATGTCGACGATCGCGATTTCGCCCGAACGGCTGAGCACCACCCGACGGCCGCGCTGATCCTCGATCAGGCGCAGGTCGCGGAACTCGACCGTGCCGTCGACCGGCGCTTCGAGGTTCGACTGTTCGTTCAGCTGTGCCGCACCACCGATGTGGAAGGTACGCATGGTCAGCTGCGTACCCGGCTCGCCGATCGACTGCGCCGCGATGACGCCGACGGCTTCGCCGATGTTCACCGGGGTACCACGTGCCAGGTCACGGCCGTAGCAGGTGCCGCAGACGCCGACCTTGGCTTCGCAGACCAGCGGGCTGCGGATCTTCATCGCCTGAAGCCCGATGCCCTCGATGCGGGTAATCATCGCCTCGTCGAGCAGCGTTCCGGTCGGGAACACGACTTCGCCGGTCTTCGGATCGACCACGTCCTCTGCCGTGGTGCGGCCGAGGATGCGTTCGCCGAGCGACGCGATCGTCGCGCCCCCTTCGATGATCGACCGCATTTCCAGCGCGCGCTGGGTACCGCAGTCTTCCATGATGATGACGCAGTCCTGCGACACGTCGACCAGACGGCGGGTAAGGTACCCCGAGTTCGCCGTCTTGAGCGCCGTGTCCGCCAGACCCTTGCGGGCGCCGTGGGTCGAGTTGAAATATTCAAGGACGGTCAGGCCTTCCTTGAAGTTCGAGATGATCGGCGTTTCGATGATCTCGCCCGACGGCTTGGCCATCAGCCCGCGCATGCCGGCCAGCTGCTTGATCTGTGCCTGCGAACCGCGGGCACCCGAGTGGGCCATCATGTAGATCGAGTTGATCGGCTTCTCGCGGCCCTTGTCGGGGCCGTCCTCGTAGCGGCGGACCGCCTTGATCTCGTCCATCATCGACGTCGCCACCTGATCGCCGCAACGGCTCCAGGCGTCGATCACCTTGTTGTACTTCTCCTGCTGCGTGATCAGGCCGTCCTGATATTGCTGCTCGAAGTCCTTCACCTGATCGCGCGTCTCGTCGACCAGCTTGTCCTTGTCCGGCGCGATCAGCATGTCGTCCTTGCCGAACGAGATGCCGGCCTTGAACGCGTGACGGAAGCCCAGCGCCATGATCGCATCGGCGAACAGCACGGTCTCCTTCTGACCGGTGTGGCGATACACCTCGTCGATGACGTCGCCGACGTCCTTCTTGGTCAGCAGGCGGTTGACCGTTTCGAACGGCACCTTGTGGCTGTGCGGCAGCGTTTCGCCCAGCAGCATGCGGCCCGGCGTGGTCTCATAGCGCTTGAGATACTGCTTGCCGTCCTCGTCGGTCTGCGGAACGCGGCTGATGATCTTGGTATGTAGCGTGACGGCACCGGCGTGGAGTGCCTGATGCACCTCCGCCATGTCGCCCAGCAGCATGCCTTCGCCCGGCTCGTTCGTCTTTTCCATCGACAGGTAATACAGGCCCAGCACCATGTCCTGCGACGGCACGATGATCGGCTTGCCGTTGGCGGGCGACAGGATGTTGTTGGTCGACATCATCAGGACGCGCGCTTCCAGCTGCGCCTCGAGGCTCAGCGGGACGTGGACGGCCATCTGGTCGCCGTCGAAGTCGGCGTTGAACGCCGAGCAGACCAGCGGGTGCAGCTGGATCGCCTTGCCCTCGATCAGCACCGGCTCGAACGCCTGGATGCCGAGGCGGTGGAGCGTCGGCGCGCGGTTCAGCATCACCGGATGCTCGCGGATCACCTCGTCGAGGATGTCCCAGACTTCCTTGCGTTCCTTCTCGACCCACTTCTTCGCCTGCTTGAGCGTCATGCTCAGGCCCTTGGCGTCGAGGCGCGCATAGATGAACGGCTTGAACAGCTCGAGCGCCATCTTCTTTGGCAGCCCGCACTGGTGCAGCTTGAGCTCCGGCCCGGTCACGATGACCGAACGACCCGAATAGTCGACGCGCTTGCCGAGCAGGTTCTGGCGGAAGCGGCCCTGCTTGCCCTTGAGCATGTCGGACAGCGACTTGAGCGGACGCTTGTTGGCGCCGGTGATCGTGCGGCCGCGACGACCGTTGTCGAACAATGCGTCGACCGCTTCCTGCAACATGCGCTTTTCGTTGCGGACGATGATGTCCGGCGCGCGCAGTTCCATCAGCCGCTTCAGGCGGTTGTTGCGGTTGATGACGCGGCGGTACAGGTCGTTCAGATCCGACGTCGCGAAGCGGCCGCCGTCGAGCGGCACCAGCGGACGCAGTTCGGGCGGAATGACCGGCACGACGTCGAGGATCATCCATTCGGGACGGTTGCCCGATTCGAGGAAGCTCTCGACGACCTTCAGCCGCTTGATGATCTTCTTGGGCTTCAGTTCCGACTTGGTGACGGCCAGCTCTTCGAGCAGGTCGCGCTTCTCACCCTCTAGGTCGAGGTCGATCAGCATCTGCTTGACCGCTTCCGCGCCGATCCCGGCCGAGAACGCGTCCTCGCCATACTGGTCCTGCGCGTCGAGCAGTTCGTCCTCGGTGAGGAGCTGATACTTCTCCAGCGCGGTCAGGCCCGGCTCGATGACGATGTAGCTCTCGAAGTACAGCACGCGCTCGAGCTGCTTGAGCTGCATGTCGAGCAGCAGGCCGATACGCGACGGCAGCGACTTCAGGAACCAGATGTGCGCGACGGGCGCGGCCAGTTCGATATGGCCCATCCGCTCGCGGCGGACCTTCGACACCGTGACTTCGACACCGCACTTTTCGCAGACGATGCCCTTGTACTTCATGCGCTTGTACTTGCCGCACAGGCACTCGTAATCCTTGATCGGACCGAAGATGCGCGCGCAGAACAGGCCGTCCCGCTCGGGCTTGAACGTGCGATAGTTGATCGTCTCGGGCTTCTTGATCTCGCCGAACGACCACGAGCGGATACGCTCGGGGCTGGCGATCCCGATCTGGATCATGTCGAAGGTTTCCGGCTTGGCTACCGGGTTCGCGAAATTGGTCAGTTCGTTCATGATCTTACCTCATAGCCCTCTCTCCTTCAGGGGAGAGGGTTGGGAGAGGGGAAGTGCGGAGAGGGCCGTGGACTGCCCC
>NZ_LMLN01000029.1:39847-88609 GCF_001421915.1 Sphingomonas sp. Leaf62
GCCAGTTCTTCCGGCTTTTCGATGCTGCCCAGCTCGATGTTGAGACCCAGCGAGCGCATTTCCTTGACCAGCACGTTGAAGCTTTCCGGGATGCCGGCCTCGAAGGTGTCGTCGCCCTTGACGATCGCCTCATAGACCTTGGTGCGGCCGACCACGTCGTCGGACTTCACCGTCAGCATTTCCTGGAGCGTATAGGCGGCACCATAGGCCTGGAGCGCCCACACTTCCATTTCCCCGAAACGCTGGCCACCGAACTGCGCCTTGCCGCCCAGCGGCTGCTGGGTAACGAGGCTGTACGGCCCGATCGAACGCGCGTGGATCTTGTCGTCGACGAGGTGGTGCAGCTTCAGCATGTAGATGATGCCGACGGTGACCATCCGGTCGAACTGGTCGCCGGTCCGCCCGTCGAACAGCACCGACTGACCCGACGTGTCGAGACCCGCCAGCTTCAGCATGTCGGACACATCGCTCTCGCGCGCGCCGTCGAACACCGGGGTGCCCATCGGTACGCCCGTGCTGATGTTCTGGACCAGCTCGTGGAGCTGCTCGTTCGAACGGCTGTCGATGTCCTCGGCATAGTGATCGCCATAGATCTCCTTCAGCCGGTCCTTGACCGCCGCCGGCATTTCGCCGCCGACCGCATCCGGATTGGCTTCGCGCCAGTCGCGCAGCGACCGGGCGACTTCCATGCCGAGGTTGCGGGCGGCCCAGCCGAGGTGCGTTTCGAAGATCTGCCCGACGTTCATGCGCGACGGCACGCCCAGCGGGTTGAGCACGAGGTCGACCGGCGTCCCGTCGGCGAGGAACGGCATGTCCTCCGCCGGCAGGATGCGGCTGATGACGCCCTTGTTGCCGTGACGGCCGGCCATCTTGTCGCCCGGTTGCAGCTTGCGCTTCACCGCGACGAACACCTTGACCATCTTCAGCACGCCCGGCGGCAGCTCGTCGCCGCGCTCCAGCTTCTCACGGCGATCGTGGAACTTGTCGGTGATCCGCTTCACCGCCTCGTCATACTGCGCCTTGACCGCTTCGAGGTTCGACTGCGCCGCATCGTCGGCGACGGCGAACCGCCACCACTCATGCTTCTCGACGCTGTCGAGCAGTTCGCGGTCGATGATCACGCCCTTCTTCACGCCCTTGGGCGCGGCCGTCGCGGTCTGCCCTTCGAGCATTTCGCGCAGACGCGACCAGGTCGCACGGTTGAGGATGCCGCGCTCGTCGTCCGAGTCCTTCTTCAGGCGCTCGATCTCCTCGCGCTCGATCGCCATCGCGCGCTCGTCCTTGTCGATGCCGTGACGGTTGAAGACGCGGACGTCGACGACCGTACCCGACACGCCCGGCGGCAGGCGCAGCGAGGTGTCGCGCACGTCGCTGGCCTTTTCACCGAAGATCGCGCGGAGGAGCTTTTCCTCCGGCGTCATCGGCGATTCACCCTTGGGCGTGATCTTGCCGGCGAGGATGTCGCCCGGTTCGACCTCGGCACCGATATACACGATGCCCGCCTCGTCGAGGTTGCGCAGCGCTTCCTCACCCACGTTCGGAATGTCGCGGGTGATGTCTTCCGGCCCCAGCTTGGTGTCGCGGGCCATGACTTCGAACTCGTCGATATGGATCGACGTGAACACGTCGTCCTTCACGATCCGCTCGCTGATGAGGATCGAATCCTCATAGTTGTAGCCGTTCCACGGCATGAACGCGACGAGGGCGTTGCGGCCCAGCGCCAGCTCGCCGAACTCGGTCGACGGGCCATCGGCGATGACCTCGCCGGCCTTCACCACGTCGCCCACCTTCACCAGCGGACGCTGGTTGATGCAGGTCGACTGGTTCGAACGCTGGAACTTCATCAACGTGTAGATGTCGACGCCGCTCTCCGCCGCATCGACCTCACCGGTCGCGCGGATGACGATACGGGCCGCATCGACCTGATCGACGACGCCGGCGCGCTTGGCCGAGATCGCCGCGCCCGAATCGCGCGCCACGGTCTCTTCCATGCCGGTGCCGACGAACGGCGCTTCCGCCTTCACCAGCGGCACGGCCTGCCGCTGCATGTTCGAACCCATCAACGCGCGGTTGGCGTCATCGTTTTCGAGGAACGGAATGAGCGACGCGGCGACCGACACCAGCTGCTTCGGCGAAACGTCCATCAGCGTGACGTTTTCGGGCAGCGCCATCAGGAATTCGCCGGCCTGACGGGCCGACACCAGTTCCTCGGCGAAGCTGCTGTCCTCGTTCAGCGTGGCCGACGCCTGCGCGACGGTGTGCTTCTGCTCTTCCATCGCCGACAAATACACGACGTCGTTCGTGACCTTGCCGTCGACGATGCGACGATACGGGGTCTCGATGAAGCCATACTTGTTGACGCGGCTGAACGTGGCCAGCGAGTTGATCAAACCGATGTTCGGGCCTTCCGGCGTTTCGATCGGGCAGATACGGCCATAGTGCGTCGGGTGAACGTCGCGGACTTCGAAGCCCGCGCGCTCGCGCGTCAGGCCGCCCGGCCCGAGCGCCGACACGCGACGCTTGTGCGTCACTTCGGACAGCGGGTTGGTCTGATCCATGAACTGCGACAGCTGCGACGAACCGAAGAACTCGCGAACGGCCGCAACCGCCGGCTTGGCGTTGATCAGGTCGTTCGGCATGACCGTCGATACGTCGACCGACGACATGCGCTCCTTGACCGCACGCTCCATGCGCAACAGCCCGACGCGATACTGGTTTTCCAGCAGCTCGCCGACCGACCGCACGCGGCGGTTGCCGAGATTGTCGATATCGTCGACTTCGCCCTTGCCGTCCTTCAAGTCGACCAGCGTCTTGACGACCGCCAGGATGTCCTCGCTGCGCAGCGTGGTCACCGTGTCCGGCGCGTCGAGGTCGAGACGCATGTTGAGCTTCACGCGGCCGACGGCCGACAGGTCGTAACGCTCGGGATCGAAGAACAGGCCGGCGAACAGCGATTCGGCGGTTTCCAGCGTCGGCGGCTCGCCGGGGCGCATCACGCGATAGATGTCCGACAGCGCCTGTTCGCGCTCCTCGGCCTTGTCGACGTTCAGCGTGTTGCGGATCCACGGACCGGTCGACACGTGATCGATGTCGAGCAGTTCGATCCGCTCAATGCCGGCCTGGTCGAGCAGTTCGAGGTTCTCGGCGGTCACTTCGTCGCCGGCTTCGATATAGATCTGGCCGGTGGTCTCGTTGATGAGATCATAGGCGCTGTAGCGGCCGAAGATTTCCTCGGTCGGGATCAGCAGGTCGGTCAGCCCGTCCTTGCCCGCCTTGTTCGCGAGGCGCGGGGAAATCTTGGTGCCGGCCGGGAACACGACTTCGCCGGTGTTCGCATCGACGATGTCGAACGACGGCTTCTGGCCACGCCAGTTTTCCGGCGCGTACGGAATCCGCCAGCCGCCTTCGCCACGGACGAAGGTCACGCGGTTGTAGAAGTGGTTGAGGATGTCCTCGCCGGTCATGCCCAGCGCATAGAGCAGCGACGTGACCGGCAGCTTGCGCTTGCGGTCGATGCGGACGTTGACGATGTCCTTGGCGTCGAATTCGAAATCGAGCCACGAACCGCGATACGGAATGACGCGCGCGGCGAACAGATACTTGCCGCTGGCGTGGGTCTTGCCGCGGTCATGGTCGAACAGCACGCCCGGCGAGCGATGCATCTGCGACACGATCACGCGCTCGGTGCCGTTGATGAAGAAGGTGCCGTTGCCCGTCATCAGGGGCATGTCGCCCATATAGACGTCCTGCTCCTTGATATCGAGCACCGACCGGGCTTCGGTATCGGCGTCGACCTCGAACACGATCAGGCGCAGCGTGACGCGCATCGGCGCGGCATAGGTGATGCCGCGCTGACGGCATTCTTCGACGTCGAACTTGGGATCTTCCAGTTCGTAGGTGACGAAGTCGAGCTCGGCGGTGCCGGCGAAGTCGCGGATCGGGAACACCGACCGCAGCGTCTTCTCGAGGCCGGAGACATAGCCGATCGACGGGTCGGAACGCAGGAACTGTTCATAGCTCTCGCGCTGAACCTCGATCAGGTTCGGCATCTGCACCACTTCGTGGATGTCGCCGAACACCTTGCGGATGCGGCGCTTGTGCGTGCCGGTTGCGGTTGCCTTGGTCGCCATGGAGTCGTGGGCCTCGCTTGCAGTCAAATCTCGTGCCCGGTTGCCACCGGGCTGGCGTGCGATCGGGACGACGAAAGCCGCGTCACCCATGATGGGCCGCAGCTGATCGAGCGTCCTGGAATGGCGACAGGCCTATGCATGGAATGCGTTGCGCGACGACGCATTCTTTCCCGGTCCTGAAGCAAGCCGTCGATATAGAAGCCATGACCGGGTGTGTCAACGCGGGCCAGTGGTGGGTTCGACTGGCCGTGGAACCAACCCGCTTCGTCGCAACCGGGTGCCAGGTGGGCTAACGCTCGCGCGCAAACCCCGGTTCAGGGCGGCGATGCAGTTCCAGCTTTCGTGCGCGGCGATCGTCGCGACTCTTGCCGTACCCGCCGCCGCGCAGCAGGCGCAACCCGGCGGATCGATTCCGATCTACGACATCACGCCGCAGGTCGCGCCGACCCCGGTGCCAACTTCGACGCCGACCGCAACCCCGACCCCGCGCGTCACGCCGTCGCCGACTCCGCGCGCCCCCCGGGCCCCGGTCCCGACCGCCACGCCGACCCCGCCCGCGCCACGTCCGCGCGTGACACCTTCGCCAACTTCGAGTCCTGCACCCGTCGCTACCCCAGCGGCCGCCCCGGCACCGCAGGCGACCTATGCCGGCCCGCCGGTGCTGCCGACCCCGGCCGCCTCGCCCACGCCCGACCTGCTCCCGACCCCCGCCGCCCAACCCGCTCCGGCACCGACCGGCGATGCGCTGCCATGGTGGCTGTGGTTCCTCGGCGGGATCGTGGTCGCGACCGGCGTGGCCCTGCTGTTCGCCCGGCGGCGGCGTCGATCGGCGACGGATGTCGAGGATGCGGCGCCCGTAGCGCCGCTCCCGGTCCTGCCACCCGAACCGGTAGCCCCGCCCGTGCCGCCGCGACCCGTCGCGCCGCCCCCCGCGCCGGTCGTCCCGCCACCCCCCGCAGCGCCCGCGCCGACGCCGGGGCCGTTCCTCGAATTCCAGCTCGCCCCGATCCGCGTCGGGACCGAGGGTGAGCGGATCCTGCTCGATTTCGACCTGACCGTCGGCAATCCCGCATCGATGCCGGTGACCGAGGTCAGCGTCGCGACGATGCTGCTGACCGCCCATGCCGGACAGGACGACGCGATCGCTGATTTCTTCGCCAATGACGGCAAGCGCGGGCTCGACCCGTTCGCGCTGGGCCCGGGCGAGCAGCGGCATCTGGAGGCGACGATGACCCTTCCGCGCGTGGCGGTGAACATCGTTACCGCGCGGGGCAGGCCGTTCTTCGTGCCGATGATCGCGATCGACGCGCGCTATCGCTGGGAGGACGGTCGCGAATCGCGCACCACCGCCGCGTTCATGGTCGGTCCCGCCGCGCCGCAGGGCAAGCTCGCCCCGATCTTCACCGATCGCGGCGACCGCATGACCGATCGGCTGGAAGTGCGGCTCTATGGGCAGGTGCGGCGCACGTAACGCCGCCATCGCCCTTGGCGATAATCGATATACCCGGTAGCGTCCGCGCGGGACAGGAAAGAGGGCGGCATGGGGCGGCGGGACCGGATATTGCGATTGACCCTCGGCGTGCTGCGGCTGCTGCTCG
Source organism: Sphingomonas sp. Leaf62 (assembly GCF_001421915.1). Lineage (NCBI taxonomy): Bacteria > Pseudomonadati > Pseudomonadota > Alphaproteobacteria > Sphingomonadales > Sphingomonadaceae > Sphingomonas > Sphingomonas sp. Leaf62. Next base: position 45,576 of record NZ_LMLN01000029.1, read on the forward strand.
CGCTCAATATTCTCTTTGCGATCATATTCCTGCTGGCGGCCATCGCCAGCCTGCCGTTGCACGACATGCTCGCCGCACGGATGGTCGCCAAATATCCGGTGATCGATGCCGAACGCATGATCGGCGGCATCCGCGCGCTGTTGCTGGTTGGCGTCGTCGCATCGGTGCCGGCCCATGTCATCTTCTCGCGGTTGATCGCGGTCATCCGTACCGTGCTGGCGGGGGAGACGTTCGCGTCGCCCAATGCCCGGCGGGTGCGCGCGATCGGCTGGGCGTTGCTGGCCATCCAGCTGCTCGACATTCCGTTGTTCGCGATCCTGCCGCGCTTTGCCGGCACCGGGGTCGGGCTGGACGGCTCCTCCTTCTCGATCGGGGGCTGGTTGTCGGTGCTGGTCGCGTTCGTGCTGGCCCGGGTGTTCGCCGAGGGCGCGGCGCTGCGCGAGGATTTGGAGGGGACGGTCTGATGGCGGTGCTGGTCCGCCTCGACGAAGTGTTGCTCGCCCGGCGCATGACGCTGACCGAACTGGCGCAGGCGGTCGATATCACGCTCGCCAACCTGTCGATCCTGAAGACCGGCAAGGCGCGCGCGATCCGGTTCACCACGCTCGATGCGATCTGCCGGGTGCTCGAATGCCAGCCCGGCGACATTCTGATCCATGCCGAAACGGCCGAGGAACGCGATACCGACGACTAATTGGCGAAAAGGGGGAACGATGACGCGTATCATGAAGCGGCTGTTGCTGGGGGCGGCGCTGGCCGCGCTGCCGGTGACGGCGACCGTATCGGCGGCGCAATCGCGCCCCGTCGCCACCGCGCCGGCGAAGCTGGCGATCGACATGCGGTACCTGACGCTGCCCAACGGGTTGAAGGTCGTGTTGTCGCGCGACACGCTGGCCCCGACCGTCACCGTCGGCGTCTATTACGGCATCGGCTTCCGCGTCGAACCGCGCGAACGCACCGGTTTCGCGCATCTGTTCGAACATCTGATGTTCCAAGGGTCGCAGAACGCACCGAAGGGTGTGTTCATCAACACGATCAGCAATGCCGGCGGCGTGCTGAACGGATCGACCCGGTTCGATTTCACCAATTATTTCGAGATCGCGCCGTCGAACGCGCTGGAGCGCATCCTGTGGCTGGAGGCCGATCGCATGGCGCGCCCGGTCATCGACGACACGGTGCTGAAGAACCAGCAGGGCGTCGTCGGCAACGAGGTGAAGGTCAACGTCCTCAACCAGCCCTATGGCAGCTGGCCGTGGATCGACCTGCCGATGCTGGCCAACACCAACTGGTATAACAGCCATAACTTCTACGGCGATCTGAAGGAGATCGAGGCGGCGACGGTCGCCGATGCCAAGCAGTTCCACTCCGCCTTCTATCGCCCGAACAATGCGGTGCTCGTGGTCGCGGGCGATATCGACTATGCCCGGGCCGAAGCCATGGTCCGCAAATATTTCGGCCCGCTGCAAAAGGGCGCGCCGGTCGTGCTGCCCGACCTGACCGAGCCGCGCCAGACCGCGGAAAAAACCCGCAGCCGCGTCGACGCGCTGGCGCCCAAGCCCGGTTGGGCGGCGGGCTATCACATGCCGCCGCGCGGCACGCCCGAATGGTATGCGATGGGGCTGATCGACCAGATGCTGGTGCAGGGCGACGACAGCCGCCTGTCGCGCAAGCTGGTGTCCGAAACCGGCATTACCGGCGATCTGTCAGGCGGGATCAATGCCTCGCTTGGCAACATGTATAGTTACAACGGCCCGATGCTGTGGGCGTTCAACTTCACCCATGATCCGCAGTTTGGCGATGCGCAGATCCGGCAGGCGGTGGACGGCGTCATGGAGCAATTGCGGACGACCCCGGTCACGCAGGGCGAACTCGACCGGGCACGGACCAAATTGCGCTCCGACCTGTATTCATCGGTCGATGGCGGCACGCGCGTCGGGCTGATCGATCTGCTGGCGGTCTATGCGCTGTTCGACAATGATCCGCAGGCGGTGAACCGGATCGAAGCAGGCTTTGCCAAGGTGACCCCCGCGCTGATCCAGAAGACGGCGCAGGAGTATCTGCGCCCGACCAACCGTTCGATCTACACCATCGTGCCCGGCAGTGCCGCCAAGGGAGGCAAGTGAGATGCGCCGTTCGATCCTTCTCGCCGGCCTTGCGCTGATCGCCGCGCCGCTCGCCGCACAAACCCCGCCGCCGGCACTCCCCGCGCCCGAAATCGGTGCGCCCAAGCCATTCACCGTGCCCGCCTCGGAAACCTACACCCTGCCCAATGGCATGGGCGTGACGCTGATCGCCTATGGCAACGCGCCGAAGGTCACGATGGTGTTGCAGGTCTATGCCGGCAACCTTGAGGAAGGCCGCGATCCGTGGCTCGCCGATCTGGCCGGCAGCATGATGAAGGAAGGGGCCGGCAATCGCGATTCCGCCGCGCTTGCCACCGCCGCCGCCGGCATGGGCGGCAATCTGGGCGTGCGGGTCGGCTATACCGGCACGTCGATCAGCATGAGCGGCCTGAGCGAATTCGCACCGCAGGCGGTTGCGCTGATCGGGGACGTCGCCCGTCATCCGACCTTTCCGGCCGGCGAGTTCGATCGCGTCAAGGCGAACAGCGCGCGCTCACTGACGCAGTCGCTGGCGCAGCCGGGGATGCTGGCCGACTATGCGCTGGCCCGTGCGACCTATGGCGACCATCCCTATGGTCGCATCCTGCCGACCCCGGCGCAGCTGAACGGCTACACGCTTGATCAGGTGAAGCGCTTCTACGCCATCAATTTCGGTGCGCAGCGCGCGCGGCTGTATGTCGCGGGACGGTTCGATCCGGCGCAGGTGAAGGCCGCCGTGCAGCAGGCATTCGGCGATTGGCAGAAGGGGCCGGCACGTCTGTCGCTGGTGCCGACCGCCGCGGCGGGACCCCGTGTGTTGCTGGTCGACCGGCCGGATGCGCCGCAATCGACGATCCGGCTCGACTGGGCATCGCCGCTGGCCGGAAGCGACGGCGACATTCCGCTACGCGTCGCCAATGCGCTGCTCGGCGGCAGCTTCTCGTCGCGGATCACCCGCAATATTCGCGAGGACAAGGGCTATACCTATTCGCCCGGATCGGGGATCGCCCAGCGCCCCGGTGACGCGCGCTGGACGTTCGATGCCGATGTGACGACCGCGGTGACCGGCGCGTCGCTGAAGGAAGTGTTCCACGAAATCCGGACGCTGCAATCGACCCCGCCGAGCGCCGAGGAAGCCGGCGGCATGCGCAGCTACAATGCCGGGCTGTTCGTATTGCGCAGTTCGGACAGCGCCTCGCTGATCGGGCAACTCGCGACGCGCGACGCGCTGGGCCTGCCGGCCAACTGGCTCGACCGGTATGTACCGGCGACCATGGCGGTCAGCGACGCGCAGTTCAGCAGCGCGATCCGGCAGAGCCTGCCGCTCGACAAGTTCACGCTGGTCGTGGTCGGCGATCTGGCCAAGGTGAAGCCGCAACTGGGCGCGCTGCCAGAGTTGAAAGGCGTGCCGGTGCAGACGGTGACGGTCCCCTGAACCGGGACGCCGGGGCGGCGCGATCCGCCCCGGCGCTACTCGATGACCACCGGCGGTGGCGGCGGCACGTCGGCGCTGGCGGCTGCTCCGGGCGGTCGGATCGCGAAGCGGATGCGTTCGATACAGCCGCTCGCACCGGTCGTCGACGGCGCGCGACGCGCGGTGCGGATCACCTGCATCGCTTCCCGACCGAAATCCTCGGCCGGCTCGCTTGCCAGCACCCGCGTGTTGCCGACTTCGCCCCAAGGGGCGACATCGAACTGGACCACCGCCCATCCTTCGATCGAACGGCGGTTCCACGCCGGCGGATAGATCAGCCGTGGTTGCTGGACCCACGGCGCGGTCGGGCAGTGCGGCGTTGGACCGAACGCATCTTCTGGCGGAGCGGGTGGTGCCGCGATCCGGAGCGGGCCACGCCTATAGGGGTACATGCAGCCGGTACGCGCACCGGCGACGAAACGCGATTTCGCGACGGCCTTGCGCGACGCCGCATCCAGTGCGGCATCGCCGGTACCAGCAACGGTTCGCACGCTGATCGGGCGACCCTTTTTGTCGAGGTCGTAGCCGGTCATCGACCATTGCCGCTCGCCCGGCGTGCCGGGAAGCTTGTCGAAATCGGGAAAGGCGCGCAACAGGTCCGCCGGATACGGCCGACGCCGGCAATCTGTATCGGGTGGCGTGATCCGGTCCCACCCTTCGGGGGGTAACGGGCCACTGCTCGGATCGAGCGAATAGGCCATCAGGTCGGCCCGTTCCGCCGTCGCAAGCGTGGTCAGTTCGATCGTATAGTCGATCGCGCAGTCGTTTCGCGGACTGCCGGACGCGAACTGCGATGCGGCGAAGGCCGGGACGAGATCGCTGCCGAACGGGATGAAATCATTGCTGCCCGCCCGCTTGATCGACAGCGGCCGACCGCTCGCATCGATGCGGAAGCGCAAGGTGGTCACCTTCGACGGTACTTCGCCCCAAGCCAGTTCGGGGCGCGACCGGACCAGTCGTACCGGATCGATGACGGTACCGCCGCATCGGACCGGACCGGGCGTCCAGCGGGCCAGACGTTGCTGGGGCGGCGGGGGTACGACCGACGTGGTGGCCGCCGTCAGGAACAGCGCGAGCGATACGATTGCCATGGCCTGGAGGATGCGGGTGTTTTGTTACCGGCGCAAGGCGCCGCCGGTATTCGATTGCTGCGCGGGCTCGATGGTCGGACCTTGCCGGCGTTGCACAAAAAAAAGGGGGCGACCCGTTGCCGGATCGCCCCCTTTTTTCGCAAGCCGGGATGGAAGTGAATTCCATCCCGTCGGTCGGGCTGTGCGGCCCGCCGGCCGGCCTTGCGGGAGTGCGGGGCAGCATCGCTGCTCCGCACTCCCGCTGCGGCTTACTTGACTTCGACGGTTGCGCCGGCGCCTTCGAGCTGCGCCTTGATCTTGGCGGCTTCGTCCTTGTTGACGCCTTCCTTGACGGCCTTCGGAGCGCCTTCGACCAGCGCCTTGGCTTCGGTCAGGCCGAGACCGGTGATGGCGCGGACTTCCTTGATGACGTTGATCTTCTTGCCACCGTCGCCGGTCAGGATGACGTCGAATTCGGTCTGCTCTTCAGCAGCCGGGGCAGCGGCGCCACCGCCAGCGGCCGGAGCAGCGGCAACGGCAGCAGCGGCCGAAACGCCCCACTTTTCTTCGAGCAGCTTCGAGAGTTCAGCTGCTTCGAGGACGGTCAGTTCGCTCAGCTGGTCGACGATTGCGTTGAGGTCAGCCATGATATTCTCCGTAAATCAGATAGGGGTAAATGGGTCGGAAGCCGCCGATCAGGCCGCGTCCTTCTCCGCATATGCCGACAGGACCCGGGCGATCTGTGCCGCGGGAGCCTGGGTGATGGTCGCCAGCTTCGTTGCCGGGGCAACGATGAGGCCGACGATCTTGGCGCGCAGTTCGTCGAGCGACGGCAGCGAGGCGAGTGCCTTGATACCTTCCGCATCGAGGAGCTGGCCGCCCATCGCGCCACCGACGATCTCGATCTTGTCGTTCGTCTTGGCGAAGTCGTTGATGACCCGTGCCGCGGCAACGGGGTCGGTCGACGTCGCAAGCGCCGTCGGGCCGGTCAGCAGGTCGGCGATCACCGCGTACGGCGTGCCTTCGGCTGCGATCCGGGCAAGACGGTTCTTCGAGACCTTGTAGCTCGCGCCGGCGTCACGCATCTTGTTACGCAGGCCCGTCGACTGTGCGACGGTCATGCCGAGGTTGCGGGTGACGACCACCACGCCGACCTCGTTGAAGGTGCGGTTCAGCTCGGCGACGGCTTCACTCTTCTGAGTGCGATCCATGCCGTTCTCCTTAACTGGGGCGTACTTCCGACAATTCGGAAAACGCCCGCGAACAATCCGCCCGCCGCAGATGCGACAAACGGGGCGACAGTCCGTGAAGGGGCATGGTCGCCATGCGAAGAAACCGGGCAGTCGCGCGGATTTCCCATGGCTGGCCCGGCGTGGCAGATGCTGCGCCCGGCGAGTTAACGCATTCCCCGCCTCGGCAGGGCATTAAGCGGGAAACCCGCACCTGCTGTCTCGGACGGACGTCGGACCTGGACGAATCCAGCCACGACGCTTGCCGGCGCGTTTATGCCGGGTACGTCCGGGAGTCAAGCACGGGAAGGCGCTTGACCTTCGGCGGCGAGGCTTCATTGGTCCTACAAACCGATTGGGGGGCGCATGCCGCGGACGACGCTGGAAATCTGTATCGACAGCATTGCAGGGTGCGACGCTGCGATATCCGGGGGGGCGGACCGGATCGAGTTGTGCGGTGCGCTGTCGGTGGGCGGGCTGACGCCGTCGCCGGGACTGGCGGCGCTGGTCGTCGCGCGGGCGCGGGCGGCGGGGGTTCGGGTCCATGCGATGGTCCGGTCGCGCGCGGGTGACTTTGCCTATGATGCGGGCGACGTCGCGACGGCGGTCGCCGATGCGCAGGCACTGATCGCCGCCGGGGTCGATGGGTTGGTGTTCGGTGCAGTGCGGGGCGGCGCGATCGACGAAGCGGCCCTGCGCGAATGGGTCGCGGCGGTGCGGGCGGTTCGCGACGATATCGACCTGACGCTGCACCGCGCGGTCGACCTGTTGCCCGATCCGGTGGCGGCGATCGAACCGGCGGTGGCGCATGGCTTTGCCCGCATCCTGACGTCGGGTGGCGCGGTGCGTGCCGTCGATGGGGCGGCGGTGATCGCCGCGATGGTTCGCGCGGCGGCGGGGCGGATCGTGGTGATGCCGGGATCGGGCGTGCGGCCCGACAATGTCGTGGAACTGCTGTCGGTAACGGGTGCGGTGGAGGTTCATGCTTCGGCCGGTGTTGCGGTCCCGCAGGACGATGCGCGCGTCCACGCGCTCGGCTTTGCCGGGCCGGGACTGGCGCGGACCGATGAGAAGATCGTGCGGGCGCTGCGCGCCGCGATCGATGGATAACGGGAGAGATCGAATGACGTTCATGCCGCTGGGCCGGCGCGCCCTGCTGACCGGAACCGCGGGATCGCTGGCGGCGGCGACGCTGCCGGTGCGCGCCATCGCCGCGCCGCGCCCGACCGAGCCGAGCGGACTGCTGCACGGACTTGGCCCCCGCGACGGGCTGTTCGAACGCCTGCCTGTCGAGGACCCGTCGCGGACGCTGCTCGCGCGCGGGTGGTTGTTCCACGAGGGCGATATCACGCCCCCGGCACCGGTCACCCATGACGATACGTACAGCAATGCCAAGGCCGGCAACGCGCGCGGTGCGGCGGCGATGGATTATGACGACAGCGACTGGGCGGCGGTGACGCTGCCGCACGACTGGGCGTCGGCGCAGGGCTTTGTCGAGACCGCCAACGTTGCGCAAGGGTATCGCCCGCGCGGGATCGGCTGGTATCGCCGGACGCTGCGGCTCGATCCGGCGGATCGTGGCAAGCGGCTCGAACTGCATTTCGGCGCGATCGCGACCGCGGCGACGATCTGGATCAATGGCAGCATCGTCGCGCGCAACTTCTCCGGTTACAACGCGATCGACATCGATCTGACGCCGTTCGCGCGGTTCGGCGACGAACTGAACGTCATCGCGATCCGCGTCGACGCCAACGCGATGGAGGGTTGGTGGTACGAGGGCGCGGGCCTGTACCGCCATGTCTGGCTGTCGAAGCGCGCACCGGTGTCGATCGCGACCGACGGCGTGCATTGCGATCCGCGCCCCGGCAGCGACGGGCGCTGGAGCGTGCCGGTTACCGTCGCGCTGAACAGTATCGCGCGCGAGACGGCGGCGGCGAATGTGCTGGTCGATCTGCTCGACCCCGCCGGAAAGGTCGTCGCCAGCTCACGCGGGCAAGCGCAGTTGCCGTCGCTGGGCGAGGCGGAGGTCGCGCTGTCGCTGCCGGTCGCCGACCCGCAGCTTTGGTCGATCGAGACGCCGACGCTCTATACCGTGCGCGTCATCACCGATGCCCCGGGCGGTGGGGACGAACGCCGCATCGCGATCGGCTTCCGCACGATCCGCTTCGATGCCTCGCAGGGATTTTTCCTGAACGACAAGGCCGTGAAGCTGAAGGGCGTGTGCCTGCATCAGGACCATGCCGGGGTCGGCGTGGCGGTGCCCGATGCGTTGCTGGCGTGGCGGCTGCAGCGGATGAAGGATACCGGCGTCAACGCCATCCGCTGTTCGCACAATGCGCAGGCCGACGCCTTTTACCAGCTATGCGACCGGATGGGGTTCGTCGTCATGGACGAAAACCGCGTCTTCAATCCTGCGCCCGAGAATATGGCGCAGCTGGAATGGCTGGTCCGCGCGCATCGCAATCATCCCAGCATCATCCTGTGGTCGGTCTTCAACGAGGAACCGATGCAGGGCACCGAAGCGGGCGTCGAGATGGTCCGCCGAATGGCGGCGCAGGTCCATGCGCTGGACGACAGCCGCCCGGTGACGGCGGCGATGAACGGGTCGTTCTATGACCCCAAGAACGTGTCGAGCGTCGTCGATGTCATGGGGTTCAACTATTATCAGGGCGATTACGACAAGTTCCACGCGCTGAACCCCGCAAAGCCAAGCACGTCGTCGGAGGATACCAGCGCGTTCATGACGCGCGGGGCCTATACCACCGACAAGGCCGCGCATGTCCTGTCGTCGATGGACGATGAGGCGGCACCCTGGGGCGCGACGCACCGCGATGCGTGGGCGGAGATCGCCAAGCGCCGCTTCATCGCCGGCGGGTTCGTGTGGACCGGGTTCGACTATCATGGCGAGCCGACGCCGTTTACCTGGCCGACCATCGCCAGCTTTTTCGGCATCCTCGACCTGTGCGGCTTTCCCAAGACCGCGTACGACATCCACCGCGCGCACTGGATCGACGATCAGGCGGTGGTCGGCGTCGCTCCCCATTGGACATGGCCGGGCAAGGAGGGGCAGCCGATGCCGCTGCTCGTCGCCAGCAATGCCGAACGCGTCCGGCTCGTGCTGAACGGGCGGATGATCGGCGAACAGGCGGTCGACCGGATCATGGGCAACCGCTTCATCGTGCCCTACGCACCCGGCAAGCTGGAGGCGGTGGCGCTGAACGGCGGGCGCGAAGTGGCGCGGGCGGTGCACGAAACGGCGGGACCGGCGGTCGCGCTGCGGCTGACCCCGGCGCGGCGGCAGATGCTGGGCGATACCGAAGACGTCGTGCCGGTCACGATCGATGCGGTCGATGCGAAAGGACACCACGTCCCGACCGAGAACCGGACGACCCGCTTCACCATCGACGGCGCGACGCTGATCGGCGTCGGCAATGGCGATCCCAACAGCCATGAAAGCGAAAAGGCACCGCAGCGGTCGCTGTTCAACGGTCTGGCGCAGATGCTGGTGCAGGCGGGCGAGGGGCGCGGGAAGGTGACGATCGTCGCCAGTGCCGACGGGCTGCGTGCCGCCCGGCTGGTGATCGACCGCCTCGCGGCGACCCCGCGGGCGCAGGTGGCAGTGACGCCGCCGGGGGCGTTCATCCTCGGCTGGCGACGCTCCAGATCGTTCGCGACCGCGCCCGATCCGGGAATGACCCCGCCGGTGAACGACAATAACAGCTGGGACTTCACCCGCAGCGGCACGCCCGCTGCACCCGAGGCCGGGCCGTCGTTCCGCCTGTATCGCGCGGCGCTGCCGGTACGGCGACGGGTGGTGGCAGAAGGCGGGACGCTGAGCTTTGCGCAGATCGAGGGGCGGGCGACCGTCTATGTCGACGGACGGCAGGTCGCGGCCAAGACCGATCCCGCCGCCGGCACGCTGGTGGTGCCGGTACCCGCCGGGGCGAAGGGCGTGGCGGTGCTGGTCGAGGCGGTGCCGGGTGCCCGGTCGGGGATTACGGGGGCGGTTCGGCTGGCGCCCAAGGGGTGAGTGGCAGGCGGGACTCATCATGACCGGGATAGGCACTCGACGTACGCTCAGCCCCTACTCGGCATGAACGGTGTGTGCTGGCTGGTGCCACTTCCACGTTCGTGGATCGGCCCTAAAATCAATCCCTCCGTTTGCTTCGAGCGGAGGTTCGAGCTTGTCGAGAACCGTAGTCGAGAAGGGGTTGCCCCGAGCGGGGCGTTCTCGACAGACGCTTCTCGACAGGCTCGAAGCTGCTCGAACCGAACGGTGGCGGGGCGTTGTCAGCTCACCGGAACGCCCCGATTTCCGCGACGGCAATCGCCGGTGCCGGCACCGCCGGCTGCGGGAAGGCGAAGCGGAGGTAGCGGGCGGCGCGGGCCTTCGGGAAGGGCAGGCGCTGCGTCGCGCGGGCGTAGTTGATGTTCGGGAACTCGCCTTCGCCACCCGGCGTCCACGTCCGGCCGTCGGTGCTGGTTTCCACGCGGTATTTCATCGGCGGAGCAGCGTTCGGATCGACGTGACGCGTCGGGGTCAGGGTGAAGCCGGCCAGCGTCTCGTTGCGGCCCATGTCGATGGTCAGCGTCGCCGGCGCGGGGCTGGTCCATGCGGTGCGGGGGGATGCGTCGAGGATCGCTTCGCCGCCCGGCGCGCTGGCGGCGGTGACCTTCCACCCTGCCCGGTCGACGATGCTCGCGTCGGTAACCTTCAGCGGCGGCAGGTCGACGGGTGCGACCGAGCGGAACAGTGCGAATTCGCGGATCGCGGGGCCGGCTTCGGCGGCGACGGTGCGGAAGCGGACGCGGCGGGGTGAAATCGGCGCGGGCAGGCGGACGAGGCGCTGGGGGCCGACCATGTCCTTTTCGGCGACGGTGGTCCATTGATCGCCGCCGTCCGACACGTCGATCGCGAAGCGGGTGACGCGCAGACCCAGCGGTAGCCATTCCTGCAAGCGCACCGTATCGAAGCTGCGGCCGGGCGGCAGGTCGAGGATAATGCTGGCATTTTTGGCTTCCGGCGGGGCGAGCCAGAAGGTGTCGGGGCGGCCGTCATTGACGTTGCGGGCGGAAGTGCCCGACAGGTCGGCGCTGGCGGTCGCGACCGCGCCATCGGCCTGGTTGTTGGCGAAGGTTGCACGTAGCGCGTTGCCGAACGCGGTCAGGCTGGCGACGTCGCGGTCGTGGATGCGGCCGCGGCGGTCGGGCGGCAGGTTCAGGTGGAAGGTCGTGCCGTGACCGACGGAATCATTGTACATCTCCATGATTTTGCTGGGTAACTTTACCTGCGCATCCTCATCGGCATGGTAGAACCAGCCCGGCCGGATCGACACATTGGTCTCCGCCGGCCACCACAATTCGGCCCCGCGCACGCCGGTGTTCCCTTTGGCCTGATCGTACGGCTCGTTCGGCATGGTCGGCCAGCAGGGATCGGCGGCGTGGCCGTCCTCGTTGCCGACCCAGCGGATATCGGCCCCGAGCGGATCGAAGGTGCAGGCGTCCGGTTGCAGGTCGTGGACCAGCTTTACGATCGACGGCCAGTTATAATATTGAACCGCATCGATTTTCCGTGTCTCGCGCGCGCCACCATAATAGCCGTCGCCGCCATTCGCACCGTCGAACCACACCTCGAACAGGTTGCCGTAGCGGGTGCAGAGTTCGGTCAATTGGGCGCGATAATAGGTGATGTAGCTGGGCGTGCCGTAATCGGCGCGGTTGCGATCCCATGGGGACAGGTACACGCCGAAGTTGATCCCGCCGCGCCGACATGCCGCCGCCAGTTCGCCGACGATGTCGCCTTTGCCCTGTTTATAGGGCGAATTGCGGATGCAATGTTCGGTCAACATCGTTGGCCACAGGCAGAAGCCGTCATGATGCTTGGCAGTCAGGATCAGCCCGGTGAGTTCGCCGGCCTTGGCCGCCGCCACGATCTGATCGGGGTCGAAATCGGTCGGGTCGAACAGCTTGGGGTCTTCGTCGCCATAGCCCCATTCCTTGTCGGTGAAGGTGTTGATCGAGAAATGGATGAAGCCGTACTGGCGGCGATCATGCCATTTGAGCTGGCGGGGCGAGGGGGTGGCCCCCCATGGCGCGGGCAAGGCGGATGCGGCGGCGACAGGCGAACTGCCGGTGCGCGGGGTGCAGGCGGCGGCACCGGCGATCAGGCTGCTGCCCATCAGGCTGCGGCGGGAAAACTTCATTGCTCTGCTCCGGGGGCTTTGGGTTCGGGAGATAGGGGTTCGGGAATCAGCCATGTCTGCGCGATCTGATGACCACGCCCGCCGCCGCCGATGCCGGCTGGGCGGTGCCATTCGAGGGTCAGCGTGCCATTGGCGGTAAGGGTTTGCGGGATCGGGGTTTCGACTGTCTCGCGATCGCCCTTGCGCGGGCGGAAACCGTGGAGTTCGACGCCGTCGCCGGTCAGGCGCATCGGCAGCGCATAATCCTCGCCCGCCCAGCGCGCGATCAGGCGGTAGCGGCGGTTCCGCTCCAGCCCGGTATAGGACAGGCGGACGGGGGTTTCGTACAGCCCCTCGGCATAGCTCAGGTCCGCCATGCGCCAGCCCTCATCGGGGATATGGTCGGCGACGCCGTCGATCGCGCTGGCCAGCGATTGCGGATCGGTGTCGAAGCCCGGCCCACGCACCAGATGCGGTTCGGCGGTCGGGTCGCCGAGATCGTCGTAGAGCGCCAGGTCGCGGCTGCGCCATGGATCGCCGATCGCATAGAGGCGGGCGGCGGCGTCCGGCCGGGTCAGCGCCTCGGTCATCGCCGCTTCGACGGACGTGCGGTCGTTAAGCTGGATATCGGCGCGGTCGAGATTGGCACCGCGTTCCCAGTTGGAGGCACCGTGGCGCGGAACCGACAACTGCATCCGCGCGCGCCGCCACAACCGGTCGGCGATGGCGGTCAGGTCGGCACGCAGCGGGGCGATCATCGCCGGTTCGGGGCGGGCATAGGCGAAGCGCGCGGCGACGACGGCCGGTTCGGCCCCGGTGGCGGGTGCCTGACGCAGCGTCCAGAGCGCCTCGCCCTGTGCGGCTTTCGCCGCGATCAGGCGGTGGCGGACGAGCGCGTCATAGGTGGCGCGGTAGCGATAGAGGTCGATGCGCCAGTCGGCCCATCGGGCGGGTTTCAGGTCGGCGACCAGCCGGGCGGTGGCATCGATCCCGGCATTGGCCGACGGATCGCCGCGCCAATTGCCCTCCAACGCCTGCGGAACGGCGGCGAACGCCATGTCGCCGACGAACATCCGGGCATAATCGGCGGCAATCTCGGCGGCGGGGGTCGCCGGGTTCCAGCCGAGGCGGAACCATTGGGTCACGTTCCAGTCGTCATTGACCCCCTCGCTATAGGTCACGAAGCCGCGCGTTTGCGGGGCGAGGTAGGCGAAGATTTGCGCGGTGGCGGCGGGGCGGGGGTTCACCGGCTCGCGGCCTTGCGTCAGTGCGAAGGCGGGGTGCCAGTCGGGGATCGGGAATTGCGCGTGCATGGTGTGCGCGGTGTCGGGATAGGTTTCTACGGGCAAGCGCCCGGCGATCCGCGCGCGGTGCGTGGCGAGGCTGTCGCGGGTTTGCGGGCCGACGAAGATCGCGGTCAGCCAGCGCGGGTGCTTCGCCAGTTGCGCGTGAAAGGCGTCGAGGCCGGCGGCGTCGAAGCCTTGTGTCGACAGGAGCATTTCGGCGTTCGCGAACCGCCGGCGCAGCGCGGCGGCGATGCGCTGTGCGACGGGGAAAAGCCGGTCTGGTGCGGTATGACCGGGATCGCCGCCGGGGATGTAGAGTGCGTCGAGCGCGGGCAGTCTGGCGGCGAGCGTCGCGAAGTCGGCCACCTCGGCATCGGCGCTGCCGGATTTTTCGTAATCGCGCAGCAGCGGGTAGAAGAGCGCTACGTCAAGGCCGAGGCGGTGGGTGGCGGCGGCGACCGCGATGAGCGTTTCGGTGGCGGGAAGCGGGGAGAGCGGCGAGGTGGCGGCATCGTCCGACACCGGCGCGACGAACTGGATACGGTTGCCCCCGAGTAATGCGAAATCCTCGATCCGGCGGGTGAGCATGGGCAGTCCCCAAGCGTCATAGCTGTTGTTCTTGGCGCGGTAGCCGATCTGGGTGCCGCGGATCGCCATCGCCGGGGCTTCGGCGACATGGGGCGGGGCGGTGAGGGTCAGATCGTCGAGATGGCGGAGCAGCCAGCCGGCAGCGAACAGCCGCGCGCGGGTGGTGGCGGCGCAAATGGTGATCGTGCGCGGGGTGGTGGTGATGGCGAAGGCTTCGGGGGCGAGTTTTGCCGACACGAACCGGATCGTTACGGGCGCCGCACATCCGTATTCCCGCGCAGGCGGGGATCCAGTGTCACGAACGCAATCGTTCGGTCTGCTTGGCTCTGGCCCCCCGTCTGCGCGGGGGTACGGTGCCGGTTGGAGCGTCGCCAGATTCGCCACGCCGTCATTCCGGCGAAGGCCGGAATCCATTGTGTCGGCGACTGTCGCTTCCTGCGCGACCGTCTCGTCGTCCATGGATCCCGGCTTTCGCCAGGATGACGAAGGGCAGGATGCTCCCCGCTCCGTCAACCGCTCGCGCAGGACCTGCGCCGCCGGATCGGTGCCGACGACGCACGCGGCGTTCAGCGGTACGACGACCGGCGCGGCGGTGGCGAGGAGCGTGGCGAGGATCACTGGGTGCCCGGCCGGTCCTTGGGGTCACGGCCGAGCGCCTTGTTCGGGGTCGCCGACATTTCGAACACCAGTCGCCCGCCCTTCGCCAGATCGGCATGGGCGATCCAGCTTTTGGTCCATGGCCGGCCGTTCCACGTGACAGCGCGGACATAGGGGCGGTCGGGGGCGTTGCCGCGCGCCTCGACGATCAGCCGCTTGTCGCCACCGACCCGTACCGTCGCGCGATCGAACAGCGGACTGCCGAGCACATAGGTCGCGCTGACCGGGTCGACCGGATAGAAGCCGAGCGCCGAGAGCAGATACCAGGCACTCATCTGGCCGCAGTCGTCGTTGCCGATGATGCCGTCGGGGCGGTCATGGTACATGTCGGTCAGCAGGCGGCGGACCATCGCCTGCGTCTTATACGGCGCACCGCACCACGCGTACATATACGCCACGTGGTGGCTGGGTTCGTTGCCGTGCGCATATTGCCCGACCAGCCCGGAGATGTCGGGCGGGGCGTCGGCCGGGAGTTCGGACGAGGCGTTGAACAGCCCGTCCAGCTTCGCCTCGAACGCGGCATCGCCGCCCATCGCCGCGATCAGGCCGGGGATGTCGTGCTGGTTGAGGAAGGTCGCCTGCCAGCCATTGCTCTCGGTGAAATCACGCCATCTCTTCGAATGGCCCAGCGCATTGGGGGCATAGGGTTCGGCCCAGCTGCCATCGGCCAGCCGCCCGCGCGCAAAGCCGATCCGGGCATCGAACACATTGCGCCAGTTGCCCGACCGCTTGCGCAACCGCGCCGCCCCGGCGGCGTCGCCCGCCGCATCGGCGATGAACGCGCCGGCATAGTCGTCGTAGGAAAACTCCAGCGTCTTCGACACGCTTTCGAAGATGCGGTCGGCGGGCGCATAGCCGAGTTCGTCATAGGCGCGTACGCCGATGCTGTTGTCGAGATTGGGCGTCGACCAGTCGAACGAGCGTTTCTTCACCCCGCCCCATGCGGCGGCATAGTCGGCGGCGACGCCCTTCGCGCGGGCTTCGGCGAGCACAGGGACCGCGTGCCAGCCGATCATCGTGCCGGTCTCGACGCCCTGTAGCGGCCAGACGGGCGGGCCGAACGGGCTTTGCTGCGTCTGGCGGATCAGGTCGCGGGTGAACGCCTCTGTCAGCTTCGGGCGGATCAATGTCTGAAGCGGGTGGAAGGCGCGATAGGTGTCCCAGAGCGAATAGGCGCTGTACGCCGCTTCGCCGCGCGGCACGGTATGCGTCTGGCGGTCGAGGCCGATATAGCGGCCGTCGGTGTCGGAGAAGAGCGTCGGACCGATCGAGGCGTGGTAGAGCGCCGACGCGGCGACGGTGCGCTGCTGCGCGGTGCCGCCCTCGAACCGGATCAGGTCGAGTTCGCGCGCCCATGCGGCGCGGGCCGACCGGGCGTAGCGGTCGAAGTCCCAGTGCTTGGCTTCGGCGGTAAGGTTAGCCTTTGCGCCCGCGAGGTCGACGGCGGAGATGCCGGTGCGCAGGACGATCGGCGCGGCGCCGGCGTCGGCATAATGGAGGACAGCCTTCAGCCGCTTGCCGGTGACGCCCTGCGCGCCCGCCGGGGCATCGCCGTCGCCGAAGAATTCGACCCGGTCGGGCCGGCGCGAGAGCTGCATCGCGAAGAAGATGCGGCGGCCCTTCGCCCAGCGGAACACGCGGCGGGTGCCGGTGATGCTGCCATCGGGTTCGAGGGTGAGCGCGGCTTCGTCGATATAGGGGCGCTGGTTCGGCCCCTCCATGACGAGGTGCGACAGGTCGATCAGGATATGGCCGGGGCCTGCCGGAAAGCGGTGGCGCTGGATGCCGGTGCGCTCGGTCACGGTCAGTTCGGCGCGGACGCCGCTTTCGAGAGTGACGGCATAATAGCCGGGCTCGGCGACTTCCTGCGAATAACGCTGGCGGTAGCCCTTGTCGGGATCGTCGAGCGGGCCGCCGTCGAGTTGGACGGGGCCACGCGTCGGGACCACCAGCACGTCGAGCATGTCTCCGATGCCGGTGCCCGACAAATGGGTGTGGCTGAAGCCGAGGATCGAGCTGTCGCCCTTGTGATAGCCCGAACAGGTCGCCCAGCGCGCGGTGTCGGTGTCGGGCGACAGCTGCACCATCCCGAACGGCATGGTCGCGCCGGGAAAGGTATGGCCGTCGCCGCCGGTGCCGATGAACAGGTCGGGGCGGGCGGGCGCGGCCGTCGCCGCTCCGGCCGGCAGCGTGTCGATCAGCGCCAGCGCGGCGGTGCCGCCGAGCAGGGCGCGGCGGGAAAGCGTCGTCATTTCGGCAACTCCTGCGTGCCGGTGATGGTGAAGGCGACTTCCTGTCCGGGGGTGCTGCCCGGCTGGCCGCCGCCGAGGAACAGGCGATAGTCGCCCGGTCGCACCGCGCGGGTGCCGTCGAGCGCGACGGTGCTGAGCAGGCGCGGATCGAGGGTGAAGGTCTCGGTTTTCGCCTCTCCCGGCTTCAGCGCGACGCGCTGGAAGGCGACGAGGCTGTGGCGCAGGACCGGGTCGTTCCATGCGCCGATCTTGTTGAGTGCGGCCGGGGCGATCAGATAGGCTTGCGCGACCTCTTCACCGGCGCGCTGGCCGGTGTTGGTGATGCGGGCGGTGACGGTCAGCGGCTGGCCGGCGGTCAGGGTCGCCGGGGCCTTTGCTTGCGTATAGGCGTAGCTGGTGTAGCTGAGGCCATGGCCGAAGCCCCAGAGCGGCGTCCCCTCGAAATAGCGATAGGTCCGGCCCTTCATATTGTAGTCGACGAAGGCGGGCAGGTCGCTGGTCTTGGCGTAGAAGGTCACCGGCAGCCGGCCCGACGGGTTGGTCGTGCCGTCGAGGACGTCGGCGATCGCGGTGCCGCCGACCTCGCCCGGATACCAGCCGGCGACGATCGCGTCGGCGTGGGTCTTGGCCCATTCCATCGCCACCGCGCTGCCCGACAGCAGGACGACGATCAGCGGCTTGCCCGATGCCTTGACCGCTTCGAGCAATTGTTGCTGCGCTTGCGGAAGCGCGATGTCGGTACGATCGCCGCCCGAGAAGCCGGCGACTTCGAGGCGCAGCGCCTCGCCCTCGACCGCAGGAGACAGACCGACGAACGCGACCACCGCATCGGCGGATCGGGCAGCGGCGACGGCTTGCGCCCGCTGCGGATCGGCAGGCGCGATCCAGGTCAGCCGGATGCTGTCGTCGGTGCTGGCATGGGTCAGGTCGAGGCGGAAAGGTTTCGGGCTGGCGTCGGCGAAGTCGAGGACCGCCTCCATCCGTTCGGACTTGCTGTCGTTCGCCGCGCCCTCGATGGCGGCGGTGCCGGTGGCGCTCAGCACGTCCCTGCCATCGACCCACAGCCTGACCGCGTCACGGCCCGAACATTTGTCCCAGCAGCGGTTGATGTCGATGCGCAGCGTGTAGCGGCCCGGACCCGGCGGGGTGAGCATCCCCGACCAGCGCACGCCGTAGCGGTTTACCGGCAGGTTCGCGGCGGGGCTGGTTCGCCGCCAGTTGAAATCGATGGTGCGGTCGGTGCGGGTCAGCACCGGCGCGCCGGTCATCGCCGGGTCGGCGAAGTATTCCGCCTTCAGCCCCGCACCGAAGGCGGTCCGGGACACTGGCAGGGGCACGCCCCCGGCCAGGGTCGACCCCTGCGCATAGGTGACGGCGAAGCGGTCGGTCAGGCCGTCGAGCGGCGTGACCGGGTTTGCCGAGGTGCCGTTGTAATTGGCCTCCAGCACGTCGAGGCTGTCGGCGTTGGGACCGACCACCGCGATCCGGGCACCGCGCTTCAGCGGCAGGATGCCGTTGTTCTGGAGCAGGACCAGCGACTTGCGCGCCGCCTCCAGCGCAAGGGCACGATTGGCGGGGGTGTGGAGCGCGCTGGCCGGGATCGCGTCCCAGCGGCTCTTGCTGCCGAAGGCGTCGCCCAAGCGCTTGCGCACTTCGAAGGTACGCTCCAGCGCACGGTCGACCACCGCTTGCGTGGTCAGGCCGCGTTCGAGCGCCCTGGGCAGCGCGGCATAGGCGCTGCCGCAATTGACATCCATGCCGGCATTGATCGCGGCGGCGGAGCCGGCGGCGTTGTCGAGCGCATAGCGTTGATAATGGGCGATGTTGCCGATCGCGTCGCAATCCGACACCACCAGTCCGTTCCAGCCCCAGTCGCGGCGCAGCCGTTCGTTGAACAGCCAGCCGGCGGCGCACACCGGTACGCCGTGAATGCCGTTATAGGCGCACATCACCGATTGCGCCTTCCCCTCGGTCAGCGCGCGGCGGAACGCGGGGAGGTAGGTCGCCTCCATGTCATAAGGCGCGGTCTGGACGCTGAACGCATCGCGGCCCGCCTCCGGCCCGCTATGCGCGACCAGATGCTTGGGCGTGGCGATGACGCGAGGTTGCAACGGGTCCGGCCCTTGCAGGCCGCGCACATAGCCGACCGCCAGCGCGCCGGTCAGCACCGGGTCCTCGCCATAGGTTTCCATGCCGCGCCCCCAGCGCGGATCGCGGAAGATGTTGATGTTGGGCGACCAGATGGTCAGCCCTTCGTAGCGCCGCCGGTTCCGGCCCGGTAGCGCATTGTATTTGGCGCGCGCCTCGGTCGACACGACGGTGCCGATCCGCTCCATCAGCGGCGCGTCCCATGTCGCCGCCAGCCCGATCGCCTGCGGAAAGACGGTGGCGACGCCGTTGCGGGCGAGGCCGTGCAGCGCCTCGTTCCAATAGTCATAGGCGGGCAGGACATCGCCCTGCGCCGGCGCGGTGCTTTGCAGTTGTGCCGCCTTTTCCGTGGGGGTCATCGCGGCGATGGTCGCGGCGATTTGCGGATCGGGCCGAAGATCGGACTGACCGGCCCCGGCGAGCAGGGCGAGAAGGATGCTCACTTGGCGGCTCCCAGCGTTTGCAGGCGCAGCGCTTTCTTGAGCGCGCCGGCCGATGCCTTGCCCTCGATCGTCACCGTGACGCTTTCACCGGGCAACAGGTCGAGGAAATTGTCCGATGCCTGCACGTCGAGCGTCCCGAACCCGATCCACAGTGCGCGGGCGAGGCGCTTGGCGGTGATGGTCAGCGCCGGCTTGCCATCCTGCGTCGACCAGCGGGTCGTCAAACCCGGATCGGGCAGGTCCATCGCCTTTTCCGGCAGCGCCGACACCAAAGCGCGCGAGGTCGGCTGACCATCGACCAGCAGTTCGAACACCGCGAAGCTGCGCTTGGGATCGGCACCCTTGAACAGGTCGGCGTCGGTCAGCGTGGCGATTTTCGTCGACGACAGCGCCGGCAGTTGCACCGCGCGTTCGAACTGGTTGGCGACGCGGCCATCGACATCGATCGTCCGCACCCGCCAGCGCGCGGTGACCGGCCGGGTCGCGTCGGAGATCAGCGCGACTTCGGTCGGGCCATTGGCCTTGCGCGCCGCCGAGATGGCGAGCGGGGCGAAGAACCGGCGGGCGGCGAAGTGCAGCGCCTTCCACCGGCCATAATAATCGATGCTCGACCATGATGCGCCGGGCCACACGTCGTTCAACTGCCAATAGAGCGTGCCGCTGGTCACCGGGCGGCAGGCGCGGTGGTGAAGCGCGCCCAGCTGGATGCCGTCGGCCTGCATCACCTGACTGAGATAGACGAAGTCGGCGAAGTCGCGCGGCGCGCGGTACCGCATCCGGATATAGTCGAGCAGGCGGCCTTGACCTTCGCCCTTCAGGAATTTCTGATGCGCCTTCATCACCGGCGCTTCGATCCCGTAGTCGGCGGGTTTGGCGAACTTCGCGATGGTCGCCATGTCGGGCATCGCCTGCAACCCATATTCGGACATGAAACGCGGGCAGCTGTCGAGATAGGCGGTGGCGGGCTTCTTGCCGCCCCACACGTCCCAATAATGGCGATCGCCATTGCCGTCCTGATCGGGCTTGCCCTCGTAATTGGCGCTTGGGCTGCCGGGCCAATAGGGGACGTCGGCGTCGCGCCGTTCGGCGGCATCGCGCAGTACGCGGTCGAACAGGATCGCCATGCCGACGCCGACGCGTTCCTGTTCGTCGGCCCCGACGCGCTTCTTGAAGGCGGTGCGGTCGCTCCAGCCCTCCCAGCCCGACAGCACTTCGTTATTGCCCGACCACAACACGATCGAGGGATGCGCCTGTATCCGGTCGACCTGTTCCTCGGCCTCGATCTTCACGCTCTCGCGATACTCGGGGTCATAAGGGGTGATCGCGCCGCCGAACATGAAGTCGGACCAGATCATCAGCCCCAGCCGGTCGGCGGTGTCGAAGAAGCTGTCGGGCAGATACATGCCGCCGCCCCAGATGCGCAGCATGTTCATGTTCGCCGCCTGCGCGTCGCCCATAATCTTGCGCATATAGGCGTCGGTGACGCGCGGGCCGAAGCTGTCGAACGGGATCAGGTTCGCGCCCTTGGCGAAGACGGGGATGCCGTTGATGCGGAACAGGAAGCCGCGACCGATCGCGTCCTTCTCCCGCACCAGTTCGACGGTGCGGATGCCGGTCGAGCGCTGCTGGCTGTCGACCAGTTCGCCGTCGAGCCGGGTTTCGGTGGCGACGGTGTAGAGCGGCTGCGCGCCATAGCCGGCGGGATACCACAGCTTCGGATTGGCGATGGCGACGGGTACGCTGACCCGGTTTGCGCCCGCCGTGACCGCGACGGTGCGGGTAGCGCGGACCTTGCTGCCGTCGGGCGCGGTGACGATCGCGTCGACCTGCACCGTCGCGTCGCGATCGGCGATCAGGATCACGTCGGCGGACAGGCGTGCCTCGGCCGGGGTCACCGCTTCCTGCTGGACGCGCAAGCCATCGATGCGGACATCGTCCCACGCATCGACCTGTACCGCGCCATTGGGGCCGACATTGATGATGCGGGGACCCCAGTCCCAGCCATAATGGTATTTGGGCTTGCGAATATAGGGCGAGGTCTGCCGCGCCTCCGGCTCGTCGCCAGCCGTCGAATCATATTCGCCGGGCAGGGGGTTCTCGATCTTCGCGACCATCGGTTTCAGCACGCCGAGCGGCGATTTGAAGGCGATGCGGATCTCGTTCGCGCCGGCCTTGAGCAGCGGCTTTGCGTCGGCGCGCCAGCGGCGATGGGCATTGTCGGCGGCGAGCAGCTTGGTGCCGTTGACGAACACCTCGGCAAAGGTATCGAGTCCGTCGAAGACCAGATCGACATGGTCGCGCGCGAGCAGCGCCCGCGTCGCGTTCAGGCGTCCGCGATAGTCCCAGTCGCTGCGCCCGACCCACTGGATCGTCGCCTCGTTCAGCCGGAGGAAGGGATCGGGCGTGATCTTCGCCGCGATCAGATCGGTCTGGACGTATCCCGGCACCCTGGCGGGCAGCCAGCGCGCGGCCTTCGGGTGCTCCTTCGCCGCCGGATCACCGGGGGCGAGGCGGACCTCCCAGCCCTTGTCGAGCGTCACCGTTTCGCGTGGGGCCGCCCCCAATGCGGCGGGGGCGGCTGCAAGCAACAGGAACAGGGCTGGCTTCACTTGGACTCTTCCAGTTGCAGCGTGTCGATGGTGTAGAAGGGGTGCGACAGCGGCGAGGTGAATTGCAGGCACACATCGGCATCGCCCGCCTGTTTCGGGAAACTGCCGGTAAAGTCGAACCGGTTGGGTGCGGTGTCGGGGTCGGGCAGCGGGAAGGTGGCCGCGACAGTACCGGCACACCCGCCGACGCGCATCACCAGTTCGCCATATTGCGTGACCGAATAATGCAGGCGGACCTTGCCCTCGTCATGCGCCAGGCCATAGTTGCGCGGAAGGCGGGCGACGGTGACCTTGAACGCCTGTGCGACATCCAGCGGCATTTTCAGCGCCTGGGTACAGGTGTCGAACAGGTTGACGTTATAGGCGGGCGCATCGCCGCTCTGCCCTGAGACCAACGGCACGCGCAGGCCCAGCGCCCCCTTGGGACACGCGACCATGTCGTTGCCGCCCGTCGCGCGCAGCAGCGCCGGACGGGTCGCGTCGAAGCGGCGCGGCACGGCGAGCGCATGACCGTCCTTCGCGAACGCCGTGGCCGTGACGACCTGACCCGGCTTCACCGCGATCGGCGCGGCATAGGCGCGCGAGCGGGCGGTCGGCTGGCTGCCGTCCACGGTGTAGCGGATCGTGCCGGCACCGGTCTGCGTGGCCAGCGTCAGCTTGGGCAGCTTCTGACGCAGCACGTCGCCGTTCGTGCCCGACAGCGTGTAACCGACCGCGAAGGCCGCATCGGCGGCGGCGATCCCCTGCCGCTGATAGCGCAGCATCTGCGGCTGGAGGCGCTCGACGAACCCCTTGAAGTCGCGCTTGTCGCGTGGGCTCCACGTGAATTCGGCGATCGCCGACAGGCGCGGGAAGGTGGCGTGTTCCTTCTGCTTCGCCGTCGCCAGATATTCGGACCACGCATTGCCCTGCGCGCCCAGCACGTGCGCGGCGGCCTCCGCCGTCACGCCGGGGCGGACCGGTTCATAGCCATAGACCATCTCAAGCGTCTGCAGCCCGATGCGGCCGGGCGGTTCGTCGCCGGCGGTCGACTGGATATTGTCGAGATACAAATTGGGGGCGGGCGACATGACGACGTCATGCCCCTTGTTCGCCGCCTCGACCGCGCCCGCCTCGCCGCGCCACGACATGACGGCGGCGCTGGTCGGCACGTCGCCTTCGAGGATTTCGTCCCAGCCGATCAGGCGGCGGTTCTTGGCCGCCAGATATTTGCCGAGTTCGGAGATCATCCAGCCCTGCATCTGGTTCTCGGTCTTGAGACCCAGCGCCTGCATCTGCGCCTGCACTTGCGGAGAGCGCTGCCACTGGTCCTTCACCGCCTCGTCGCCGCCGACATGGATGAACTGGCCGGGGAAGATGTCGAGCAGTTCGTCGAGGACGTTCTTGATGAAGGTCATGCTGCGCGGGGAGGGCGAGAACAGCCACGGATTGACGCCCCAGTCATGGCCGACCGGCGGGCGGTCGCCGAGCACGCCGACCTCCTCCGGATAGGCTGCGACCGCTGCCTGTGCATGGCCGGGCATGTCGATTTCGGGGACGATGGTGATGCCGCGCTCGGCGGCATAGGCGACCAGCTTGCGCAGTTCGTCCTGCGTGTAGAATCCGCCGACCTTCGGACCCGGAGCGCCGCCGGCGACGGGGGGCAAGCGGAACGCGCCGATCTCGGTCAGTTTCGGATAGCGCTTGATCTCGACGCGCCATCCCTGATCGTCCGACAGGTGCATGTGCAGCGTGTTGAGCTTTTGCGCGGCCATGGTGTCGACGATCGGGTAGAGCGTGTCGATCGGCTGGAACGACCGCGTCACGTCGACCATCAGCCCGCGCCAGCGAAAGCGTGGGCTATCGTCGATGCTGGTCGCGGCCACCCGGACCGGCTTGCCGAACGCGGTATCGGGGCTGAGCAACTGGGACAGCGTCATCGCGCCCCAGATCAGGCCCCGGTCGCCGCTGGCGGTAATGGTGATGCCCTTTGGCGTGACGGTCAGGCGATAGGCTTCGTCGCCGGTGATCGCCGCATCGCGGACGAAGCGGATCTTGCCGGTGGCAGCGGTCGTCAGCGTCAGTCCGCGATCGACCTTCACCCGATCGGTCAGCAGCCGTGCGGCGGTGGCGGCACCGGTATCGCCGGCCGGTACGGCGATGCCCGCGCCATCGGCAATGGTGATCGTGCCCTTGGCCGGGGCGATTTGCGCTGGCAGCGGAAGGAGCGGGGCGGTCTGCGCATGGACCGGAGCGATGGTCGCGGTGGTCGCGGCAAGCGCCGCCCAGATCAAATGCTTCACGCTGATACTCCCCTGTGGCTGGCACGCCGATTCGCTGTGCCCGAAACTCTAGCGGCCCGAACGAAAAAAGGCCCCGGCAAAGCCGGGGCCTGTGACGAAGCGGGGGGCACGGGCCGCACCCCCCGTATCGCCGGCCCCCTTACATGCGGAAGGTGGCGCTGAGCGAGAATACACGACCGTTCTTGTAGATCGACGTCGGTGCGTCCGGCGTGCTGCTGTACTGATAATAGGTTTCGTCGAGCAGGTTCGACGCCGCCGCCGTCAGGCCGATGCCTTCCGAGATGGCGTAGCTGATCTGCGCGTCGAGCTGGCGATAGCGATCGGTATAGTCCGAGCTCGCCTGACGGCCGAAGCGATAGAAATACTTCGAACGCCGGTTGTAGCTGACCCGCGCCTGGAACGGGCCTTCCTCGTAATAGGGGACGATCGTGAAGGTGTGCCGCGACAGGAAGGGCAGGCCGTTGGCGAACGGGGTTTCCGCATCGGCAAAGGTGTAGCTGCCCTGCACGCCGAAGCCATAGGCGATGTTGGTGTTGCCCGACAGCGACATGCCGGTCACCGACGCCTTGCCGCCGTTGATCGGACGCGAGATCGAATAGGTCAGCGTACGGCCGGTGACGCTGTTGGTGAACTCCACCCCGTCGTCCACCTGATTGCCGACGTAGTTCGAGATGTCGCGATAGAAGAACTCGCCCGACAGGAAGCTGGCCGGTGCGAAATACCACTCGGCCGACAGCCCGTAGTTGGTCGCGGCATAGGGCCTCAGGTCCGGATTGCCGCCGCTGCCCGAGCGGGTGGTGTCGTCGAGCGACAGCGAACCGGCCAGGTCGCCGTAGCGCGGACGCGCGATCACTTTCGCCGCGGAGGCGCGCAGCACCACGTCCTCACCCGCCTGGAAGATGACGTTGGCGGCGGGCAGGAAGCGCGTCTCGTCGTTATTGACCTTGGTCAGCGCGAACTGGCTGCTGCCGTTCACGGTGCTCTGGACGTAGAAGGTCGATGCGTCCGACGTGTTGACGACACGGCCGCCAAGGTTGCCGCGGAACTTGCCCAGCTCGAAGTTGGCCTGGATATAGCCCGCCGCGATCTTTTCGCGCACGCGCCAGTAATCGCCGCGCGACAGACCGCGATCGGCTGTGAAATTGCCATACTTCGTCAGCGCACTGAGAATGCCGTCCTTGTCGAGCGTGGCATAGGGCGTACCGTTCCCCGACGTGCCGAGACCGTTGTACAGGTTCTTGTCCTGCACGTAGAAATCTAGATCGGCCAGCGTGTAGTTCTGGTTGGTGTAGACGGCGTTGCTGTAGGTCGTGTTGCCGTTCAGGTGCGAGGCATAACGGCCGCCGAACAGGATCGCCTTAAGCGGACCGAAGTCGACGTCGCGCTTCACATTCACTTCGCCGAAGATCTCGCTGTCGGTGGTGAAGCCCGACTGGAGCGGGATGCCGCCGATCTGGCGGCCGAAGAACCGGCGGCCGTCGGGTGCGGTGATGTTCTCACCGCCATTGGCGGTGAAGTTGCTCAGCCACTTGGTCGCATCGCTGGCCGGCGAGTTCCAGTTGACCTGCGTGTTGCGGCCGTTCGCCCCGGCGGTGAAGCCCTGCTGCGTACGGAAATCGAGCAGATATTCGGGGTCCTTGCCGCCGGTGGCGCGGGTGGCACCGAGGTTGCCGTTGATGGTCCATTCACCCGGCGTCCAGTCGACCAGCAACGATACCGAGTCGTTCTTCAGGCGGGTACGGCGATAATAGGTGTCGAGCTGGCCGGTCGATCCGGTGCCCGACGTGATGCCGGTGAAGGTCGCCGAATCGACGATGCCCGGCTGGCCGTTCTGACCCGGAACGAAGGTCGCCGCGGTCATCCGCGATCCTTCGAAGCCATAGGTATATTCGGAATTCGACACGTTGTCGTAATTGCCGCGGATGATCAGCCCGGTGCCGGTGACGGTCAGGTTGTCGGTCGGCTTGGCCGAGACCGCGCCGCTGAAGCTGATGCGCTCGCGCTCCTGTTTGAAGAATTCGCGGGCGAGGAACGAGGCATAGCGCGACGCGCTGAATGCCGAGATGGTGGCGGCGGTGGGGCGCGAACCGTTGATGGTGGCACCCATCACCGCGCGACCGTCGGCACCATATTGGATCGGATTGCGCGAGCCGTCGGCATTGGTCGTGCTGAAGCTTTCGAGCAGCGCGGCACCGGTGCGGTACCAGTAGCTGGCGACGCCGGCGCGGCTCAGCTGTTCCTTGTCGTAGCTGACCGAGCCGAGGAAGCCGATCGTCTCGTCCTGGTTCTTCCAGCTGTACAGCGCCGAACCGCGGAAGCTGCCGCGCTTCGCACGGTCGTTATATTCGCCGCCGGCGGTCGCGGCGATCGTGTTCGACTTCAGCTCGAGCGGCTTGCGGGTGACGATGTCGACGGTGCCGCCGATGGCGCCTTCCTGAAGCCGGGCTTCGGGCGTCTTGTACAGGACCGCCTGGCTGATGATCGTCGGCGACAGCAGCGAATAGTTGAACGAACGGCTCGACCGGTCCGACGGGTTGCCGCCCCAGTCGGCCGATGCGACCGAGTGGCCGTCGATGGTCACGCGGTTCAGCGCGGGTTCGGTGCCGGCGATCGAGAGCTGCTCGCCTTCGCCGAACTGGCGGTCGACGGTGACGCCGGGCAGGCGGGCGAGCGAGTCGGCGATGTTGCTGTCGGGCAGCTTGCCCACGTCTTCGGCCGAGATGACGTCGACGATCGAATCGGCGCGCCGCTTGGTCGCGATCGAGTCGGCGATCGACTTGCGGATGCCGGTGACGGTGATCGTGTCGTCTTCAGCCGTCGAGCTGGTCGGTGCGGGCGCTTCCTGCGCCAGTGCCGGCGTCGCCACGGCGACCAGCGCGGTGGAGGCTAGATATGCGAAACGCGAAAAAGCCATGGTCCCTACCCCTTCTATCCGGGCGCGAAATGCGCCCTCCCCGATTGGCCGCGACGGGCAGCGACGCCATGCGTCACGCTCTGGTACTGCTTTGGTACCATGCAAGCTCGTTTTGGTCGGCCGCAATGTGACCAATCACAATCATAAAATCTACATAAAAATGAAAAAGATCTGCACTGGTGAGAAATTATGGCGCTAACGTTGCCTAAATCGGCTGGTTTACACCATTTATTTCTCCAATGCGTAACATAGTTACAAAGACGCTGGTGGGCAGGTGAACCGTATACGCTGGCAGGTAGTAGCGAAACAACGGTACGGCATAGTGCCAATGATGATACGGCAATGGCGGACAGCCGGTTTCCACTGGCATTCTCGGCGCTCACGCGCCCTTGCGTAGTACCAAAAACATACCTATCACGGCGATTGTGATCCTCCAGACCGCCCCTTACGTTGATCGCTCGATGAGTTCGAAGGGCGTGGTCATGGAATTTTCAGATCGGGTCGGCCGGTTGCGCGACGATGCGCACGCGCCGCTCTATGTGCAGCTGCAGCAGCTGGTTCGAACCGCGATCGAGCGGAAGATCCTGCAACAGGATGATGCGATCCCGCCCGAACGCGAACTGGCCGTGGAATATGACGTGTCGCGCATCACCGTGCGCAAGGCGATCGAGGGGCTGGCCAAGGAAGGTCTGGTCGTGCGGCGGCGCGGGGCGGGGACGTTCGTCGCGGCGCGGGTCGACAAGAGTTTTTCGAAGCTGTCCTCCTTTTCGGAGGATATGGTCGCGCGCGGCCGCGTGCCCAGCAGTGCGTGGGTGTCGAAATCGACCGGGCTGGTAACGCCCGAGGAATCGATGTCGCTGGGGCTGTCGCCCGGCGCGCCGGTCTATCGGTTTCAGCGGATGCGCTATGCCGACGACGTGCCGATGGCGGTCGAATATGCGACCATCGCCGGCAATTGCCTGCCCGGCGTTGATGCGGTCGGCGACTCGCTCTATGCCGCGCTGGAGGCGGCGGGATCGCGGCCGGTGCGCGCGTTGCAGCGGCTGCGCGCCATGGCGTTTCCCGTCGAACAGGCACGCCGGCTGGGGGTCGAGACCGGCCATGCCGGGTTGTTCATCGAACGGCGCGGGTTTCTGGCCGATGGCGACACGGTCGAATTCACCCAGTCCTATTATCGTGGCGACGCGTACGACGTGGTCGCCGAACTCAACGCAAGCTGATCCGGCACAGGCCGGCACCGAGAAGGGGTTCATGACGTCCACCGTCGAAACCGGGCCAACGCCGGTCGTTGCCGAGCATACCGCCATGCACCGCGAAGCGGGGGAGGGCGGTGCGTCCGTCGCCCGCTTCCTGTCGCGCAATGCGCAGGCGCTGGCGGAGCTTGGCGCATCGCTGCGCGCCGATCCGCCGGCACTGGTCGTCACCTGCGCGCGCGGGTCGTCGGACCATGCCGCGACCTATGGCAAATATCTGGTCGAGACGCTGTGCGGCGTGCCGGTCGCCAGCGCCGCGCCGTCGGTCGCGTCGGTCTATGCGACGCGGATGGAGCGGATGAACGCGCTGGTGATCGCGGTATCGCAATCGGGCCGCAGCCCCGACCTGCTGCGCACCGTCGAAAGCTACAAGGCGGCGGGCGCCCGCGTCGTCGCGCTGGTCAATGTCGAGGATTCGCCGCTCGCTGCGCTTGCCGACACCGTGCTGCCACTGTCGGCCGGTCCCGAAACGTCGGTCGCGGCGACCAAGTCGTTCATCGCCTCGCTGACCGGCCTCGCCGCGATCGCCGCGCACTGGAGCAAGGATCAGGCGTTGCTGGCGGCGCTGAACGACCTGCCCGCACAGCTTGAAGCGGCGTTCGAACTGGACTGGACGACGGTCGCCGACACGCTGGTACAGGCCCGCAACCTGTTCGTGATCGGGCGCGGGTACAGCTTCGGCGTCGCGCAGGAAGCGGCGCTCAAGATGAAGGAAACCTCGGCGCTCCATGCCGAGGCGTTCAGCAGTGCCGAAGTCCGCCACGGGCCGATGGCGATCATCAACGACGGCTTTCCGCTACTGGGTTTCGCGACGTCGGACGATGCCGGCGACGATGTGCGGGCGGCTGCGGCGGAGTTCGCATCGCGCGGCGCGGCGGTGCATCTCGCCGATGCCGCGGATACCAACAGCCAACCACCAACGATCCGCAGCCACCCCGCAATCGAACCGATCCTGATGATCCAGAGCTTCTACCGCATGGTCAACACGGTGTCGCTGCGCCGGGGCCTGAACCCCGACCAGCCGCCGCATCTGCGCAAGGTCACCGAAACGCGATGAGCAGCTTCGTCTTCCGCGGCGGGCGCGTGCTCGCCGACCAGTGTCAGCACGACAGCTGTGCGTTCCGTGTGGAGGGCGGCGTCATCGCCGACTTCCACGCCGGTGACGATGCGCAGGTGATCGACCTCGACGGCGGCTGGCTGGTGCCGGGCTTCGTCGATACGCAGGTCAATGGCGGCGGCGGTGTGTTGTTCAACGACCGCCCGACCGTCGCGGGCATCGCCGCGATCGGCGCGGCCCATGCGAAGTACGGAACCACCGCCTTCCTGCCGACCCTTATCAGCGATCGGCTGGACGTGGTTGCCGCGGGCCTCGACGCGGTCGATGCCGCGATCGAACAGGGTGTGCCGGGCGTCGTCGGCATCCATGTCGAGGGGCCGTTCCTGAATCCTGCGCGCAAGGGCATTCACGACGCGAACCATTTCCGCGCGCTGGATGACGCCGCGATCGACCTCCTGACCCGGCCGCGCAAGGGCGTGGTGATGGTCACGCTGGCCCCCGAGCGAAACGAACCCGCCGCCATCGAGCGGCTGGTCGCGGCGGGCGTGATCGTCAGCATCGGCCATAGCGATGCGACTTATGAGGAAGCCCGCGCCGCGATCGATGCCGGCGCACGCGGCGTCACGCATCTCTACAACGCGATGTCGCCGCTCAAGCACCGCGATCCGGGTGTGGTCGGGGCGGTGCTGGAGGACAGGTCGGTCTATGCCGGCCTGATCGTGGACGGCGCGCACCTGCATCCTGCCGCGATCCGCGTGGCGCTGGCGGCACGGCCGATCGACCGATTCATGCTGGTGACCGATGCGATGCCGACGGTCGGTGCGGAAGCCAAGGAATTCGTGCTCAACGGGCAACCGATCCATGTCGAAAACGGCGTGTGCGTCGATGCCAACGGCACGCTGGCCGGATGCGATCTCGACATGGCGACGGCAGTGGCCAACACGCACGAACTGGGGGTCGCGTTCGAGGATGCGGTGGCGATGGCATCGGCCAACCCCGCCGCGTTCCTGCGCCTGTCGCACCGGATCGGCAGCCTCGATATCGGGCATAGCGCCGATTTCGTCTGGCTCGACCGGGACCTGACCGTGCGCGGCACGTGGATTGCGGGCAACCGCATCGTCTGACCCCGGTTCGCCGGGACGAACAACAGCATCCGCGCGGATCGCCGGGGGGGCGGACGTGCGCACGAAGGGGCCGACCATGACCGCCATCCTGCTGACCGCACCGGTGCAAGGCTGGGCAAACGCGCTCGACGACGTGCCCGACGCGGTGTTCGCGGGGCGGATGCTGGGCGACGGGATCGCCATCGACCCGACCGGCGGCACGCTGCACGCGCCGTGCGACGGGGAAGTGCTCACGCTCCATGCCGGCGGCCATGCCATCACCCTGCGCGGTGAGGGCGGGGTCGAGCTGTTGATGCACATCGGGATCGACACGGTGCAGCTGGGCGGCCGCGATTTCACCGCGCGGGTGGGGGTCGGCGACCGGGTCGAGCGTGGCCAGCCGCTGATCGATTTCGATCTCGACGCGCTCGTGCGGGCGGCACCGTCGCTGATGACGCCGCTGATCGTCACCAATGCCGATGCCTTTCGCATTGTCCGGCGTGAAACCGACCGCGTCGTCGGGATCGGCCAGCTGCTGATGACTGTCGAGCCGATCGCGGGGACGGTGTCTGCCACCCCGTCGATCGAGGGCGAGCGGATCGTCCAGCAGGTGCGCGTGGCGATGGCGCATGGCCTGCACGCACGGCCCGCGGCAAGGATCGGCGAAGTCGCGCGCGGCTTCGTCGCGACCAGCTGGCTGGGCAAGGACGGGGCCGAAGCCCGCACCACCGGCGCGGTCGGTCTGCTCGGGCTGGGCGTGCGGTTCGGCGACACGATCGACGTGATCGCGAGCGGCCCCGACGCGCGCGAAGCCGTTTCCGCGCTGGTGACGCTGATCGAAAGCGGCATGGGGGAGCGCGCCAGACAGGCCGCGACCAGTCCCGTGGTCACCCCGCCGCCGCCGGCGGCGGTCGCCTTGCCCGAGGGGCAGATGGCGGGCACGCTGGCGGCACCGGGCTATGCGATCGGTACCGCCCGCTGGCTGCGCGTCGCCGACATCACGGTGCCGATCGACGGCCAGGGCGCGGCGATCGAGGCGGCACGCCTTGATTCGGCGCTGTCGGCGGTGCGCGAGACGCTGGCCACGACCACCGGCGAGGGGGCGGCGATCCGCGCCGCGCATATCGCGTTCCTCGACGATGCCGATCTGCGCGACGCAGCGAACGGCGCGATCGGCGACGGGCGCGATGCCGGCCATGCGTGGCGCGCGGCAACGCGGGCGCAGGCGGCGACGCTGCGCAATCTCGGCGACGCGCGGCTGGCCGAGCGTGCCGACGATCTGCTCGACCTCGAACGGCAGGTGCTGGGCGAACTGACCGGCACACAGGCGGAAGCGATGACCTTCCCCGCAGGCACCATCCTGCTCGCCGACGATCTGCTGCCGTCGCAGGTGATGGCGATCGATCCGGCCAACGTCATCGGCCTCGCGGTCGAACGTGGCGGGCCGACCTCGCATGTCGCGATCCTTGCGGCGACGATGGGCCTGCCCGCGCTGGTCGCGATCGGCGCGCCGCTGGCAGCGATCGCCGATGGCGCGACGGTGATCCTCGACGCCGATGGCGGCGTGCTGCACGTCGATCCCGATGCGGCGACGCTGGCCGAGGCACGCGCCCATGCCGATCGCCGCAACGCTGACCGCGCCGCCGCGCTCGCCCATGCGACCGAAGCCTGTGTAACGCTCGACGGCGTCCGGATCGAGGCGTTCGCCAATCTCGGGTCGATCGAGGATGCGAAGGCGGCGATGGCCAATGGCGCGGAAGGGTCGGGGCTGCTGCGCACCGAATTTCTGTTCCTCGACCGCGACAGCGCGCCCGATGTTGCCGAACAGGCCGCGCTCTATGGTGCGATCGCCGCCGAACTCGACGGGCGGCCGCTGATCGTGCGGCTGCTCGATATCGGGGGCGACAAACCCGCCCCCTATCTGCCGATCGCGCCGGAGGAAAATCCGGCGCTGGGCCTGCGCGGCATCCGCGTCGCGCTGGCCATGCCCGATATTCTCGAAACCCAGTTGCGCGGCATATTGTCGGTGCAGCCGGTCGGGCAATGCCGGATCATGATCCCGATGGTCGCGAGCGTCGCCGAAATCGCCGCCGTGCGCGCGGTCGTCGACCGGCTGCGCGCCGAACTGGGCATCATCGACCGGGTCGAGGTTGGCATCATGGTCGAAACGCCGGCGGCGGCGGTCACTGCCGCGACGCTGGCGGCGCATGCCGATTTCCTGTCGATCGGGACCAACGACCTGACGCAATATGCGCTGGCGATGGATCGCGGCAATCCGGCGGTCGCCTCAGGCATCGACGGGTTGCACCCCGCCGTGCTGCAACTGATCGCGCACACGACCGACGGGGCCGCGCGGCATCGTCGCTGGGTCGGGGTGTGCGGTGGCCTTGCGTCGGATCGGCTGGCGATCCCGCTGCTGGTCGGGCTTGGCATCACCGAATTGTCGGCGTCCCCGCGCTTCGTGCCCGAATTGAAGGCGCTGGTCCGGCGGCTCGATACCCATCGCTGCCGGTTGCTGGCGGTCCGCGCGCTGGCGGCGGCATCGCCGGCCGAGGTGCGGACCATGGTTCGCGAATTTCTTCAGGAGCAGGGCGTATGAAGTCGATCGTCGAAACGCTGCAGCCGATCGGCCGCGCGCTCATGCTGCCGATCGCGGTCCTGCCGGTAGCGGGGCTGTTGCTGCGGCTGGGCCAGCCCGACCTGCTCGACATCGCCCTGCTGGCGGCGGCGGGCGATGCGCTGTTCAACAATCTCGGCCTGCTGTTCGCGATCGGCGTGGCCTGCGGCATCGCCCGCGACGGCAACGGCGCGGCGTGCCTTGCCGGCGTCGTCTGCTATCTGGTCGTCAAGAATGGCGGGCCGGTGTTCCTGACCGTACCGGCCGACGTGACGCATGGCTTCGATGCGGGGGTGGCGGCGACGCTGTCGGCGGCGTGGAAGGCAAAGGCCTTTGCCAAGCTCGACGTGCCGATCGGCATCGTCGCCGGGCTGATCGGCGGCCATGCCTATAATCGCTATGCGACGATCAAGGTGCCCGAATATCTGGCGTTCTTCGGCGGGCGGCGGTTCGTGCCGATCGTCAGCGGCGTGGTGGGCATCGGCATCGCCATCGTGGTCGGCCTGAGCTTCGGCGGCATCACCGCCGCGCTCGATCTGCTCAGCCGCGGACTGGTGGCGTCGGGCAGCTTCGGCCTGTTCGGGTTCGGCCTGCTCAACCGGCTGCTGCTCGTCACCGGGCTGCATCATATCCTTAACAACGTCGCGTGGTTCGTGCTCGGCGATTTCGGGGGGACGACCGGCGATCTGCGCCGCTTCTTCGCCGGTGATCCGACGGCGGGGGCGTTCATGGCCGGCTATTTCCCGGTGATGATGTTCGGCCTGCCCGCCGCATGCCTTGCCATGTACCGATCGGCGCTGCCCGACCGGCGCAAGGCGGTGGGCGGCATGTTGCTCAGCCTCGCGCTCACCAGCTTCCTGACCGGCGTGACCGAACCGATCGAATTCTCGTTCATGTTCCTCGCGCCCGTGCTGTACGCGATCCATGCGGTGCTGACCGGGCTGTCGATGGCGCTGATGGACTGGCTGGGGGTCAAGCTCGGCTTCGGCTTCTCGGCCGGCCTGTTCGACTATGTGCTGAACTATGGAAAGGCGACCCGGCCGCTGATGCTGCTGCCGGTCGGTGCCGTGTATTTCGCGCTGTATTACGGGGTGTTCCGCTTCTTCATCGTGCGGTTCGACCTGAAGACGCCGGGCCGCGATGCCAGTGCGCCGACCATGACCGGCGCCCCGGCCACCGGCGATGGCGCGCGCGGGCGGGCGTTCCTCGCCGCGCTGGGCGGCAGCGGCAACCTCGTCAGCATCGGGGCATGCACCACCCGGCTGCGGCTGGTCGTCGCCGATCAGGCGCTGGTCGACGAAGCGGCGCTGAAGGCACTGGGCGCGATGGGCGTGCTGCGCCCCTCGGCACGCGCGGTGCAGGTCGTGGTCGGCCCGATCGCCGATCAGGTAGCGGAAGAAATTCGCGAAGCCGGGGCCAACGGTCCGGCCGCCCCCCCGCCCCCGGTCCCGTCAGCCGAAGTGCCTGTCACGCAGCCCACCCTTCCGGCGGCGCTGATCGAGGCGTTGGGCGGGGCAGGTGCGATCCTGCGCGTCGAACCGCTGGCGGGCCGGATGCGCGTCGAACTGGCCCAACCGGCGACGATCGATCCCGCGACGTTGCCGGGCGTCCGCGCGGTGGCACAGCCGAGCGCGACGGTGGTGCATCTGTTGCTGTCATAGTCCGAAGGTGTGTTGCGGAATTAGCACGGCTGTTAGCAATACGTGTCGCATATATGGTATCTAGTTTCATTCGATATTGACCCGTGTGCGTGCTGGCGGAAAACTGTCGCACAGGTGAACAGGCCGTGCGACGTGACGGGTGACGGTGCGACCCGACTGGGCCGGACCCTTCCTCAAGCGACAAACGCGACGCTGCGCCAACA
The DNA here is from genome assembly GCF_001421915.1 of Sphingomonas sp. Leaf62. Lineage (NCBI taxonomy): Bacteria > Pseudomonadati > Pseudomonadota > Alphaproteobacteria > Sphingomonadales > Sphingomonadaceae > Sphingomonas > Sphingomonas sp. Leaf62. The sequence continues at coordinate 80,706 of NZ_LMLN01000029.1, forward strand.
AGGGGGATTCAATGAAATCGATAACGAAGCTGCTGGCCACATCCTGTCTCGCGACGATGCTGGCTGGTACCGCCCATGCGCAGGTCGTGCCCGTAGAGGCACTGCCCGATACGAACACCGCGACGACCGACAAGGACGACGACGCGATCGTCGTCACCGGCACGCGTATCCGTCGGCCCAATGCCACGTCGGCCGCGCCGATCCAGTCGGTTACGTCGGAAGAAATCCGCTTGCAGGCGGCCGTCAATGTCGAGGACGTTCTCAACCGCTTGCCGCAGATCGCACCGGATGCGCAGCAGAATTATCAGGATTCGGACGGTCGCCAGCGGATCAAGTTGCGCAGCCTCGGCTTCGAACGCACGCTGACGCTGGTCGACGGATTGCGGCTGGGTACGCAGAACGGCGTCGATGCTGGCATGATCCCGGTCGCGCTGATCGAACGCATTGACGTCCTTTCCGGCGGTGCATCGTCGGTCTACGGCTCGGATGCCGTCGCCGGGGTCGTCAACTTCATCCTGCGCAAGGACCTGGACGGCATCAATCTGAATGCGAACTACAATTTCTACAATCACGAGAATAAGGACACGCTGGTCAGTCCCTATGCCCGCGCGGCGGGGTTCCCGGTGCCGCGTGGCCTGACCAACGACGGCGCGCGCGTCGATTTGACGCTGTCGGCAGGCACGAAACTGTTCGACGACCGGCTGAGCGTCATGGGCTTCGTCAACTATCGCAAGGCTGACCTGGTCCCTTACGATGCCCGCGCCAGCTCGGCATGTCAGCTGGTCGAGGCAGGGATCGATGGCCCGCTCAGCTGCTCGACCTCGACCTACACCCAGTACGGTTACCTTAGCCCGCGCGGCGGCACGCAGGCGAACCGTGTCTATGCCAACAACCCCGATGGTACCCGGACGTTCGTTCCGTTCGGCGTGGGCATCCAGGCGAATCCGTTCGACGGGTATTCGTACCAGCGCGAAAGCAACCGCCTGAATGCCGGCGGGTTCGTATCGCTGAAGCTGTCGGACGCGGTCGAGCTGTATGGTAACGGCTTGTGGTTCAAGGACAAGTCGTACAATCGTTTCCCGGCACGGGTGTTCAGCTTCACCGCCTATGGTTCGACCCCGTTCAGCGTGAACTGCAACAACCCGCTGATGTCGACGGCACAACAGGCCGCGATCTGCGGTACGGCGGCGGGTACGTCGACGCTGTTGCCGATCGAGGTACGCTATCGCTTTAACGCGCTGCCCTATTCGGCCGATCTGTACGAGAATCAGGGCATTCGCGCTGTCGGTGGCGTGCGCGGGACCATCGCCGAAGCGTGGAGCTATGACGTCGCCGGCGTCTATGTGCGCAGTCAGCAGGACGTGACCAATGGTCCGTTCCCGGAATTCGCGAAGATCAACCGGTCGCTGAACGTTGTCAACGTGGGTGGCACGCCGACGTGCGCCACGGGTACCGCCGACGGCTGCGTCCCGTTCGATGCCTTCACTGCGAACAACAACAATACGGCGCTCTACGATTATCTGTTCAGCGGTCGCGACGGTACGTACGGCAACGTCACTCAGTTGTTCGACGTGGTGGCCAACCTGTCGGGTGACCTGGGCAAGTACGGTATCACTGCGCCATGGGCGGACCAGGGCGTGGCATTCGCCATTGGTGCCGAATATCGCAAGGACCGTTTCCTCGGCACCGCCAACCAGGCGTTCCGTGACCAGAATGGCGGCGAGAACTTCCAGCTGCGCCAGAGCGTGAAGGAAGCCAACGTCGAAGTGCAGGTGCCGCTGGTCGAGAAACAGCGCTGGACCCATCTGTTGCAGGTCAATGCCGGCTATCGCCTGTCGAAGTACGATACCAATCCGGATACGTTCAGCACGTATAAGATCGAGGCGCTGTGGGCTCCGATTCAGGACGTCACCTTCCGCGGCGCGTTCAACAAGGCGCAGCGCGCGCCGACCGTGATCGAGATCCGGCAGGCGACCCAGCGGCAGTACGGCACGCAGGGTGGTTCGCAGAACGACTTCTGCGCCAGCACAACCGTTCAGGTACCCGATCCCACTGATCCCACGCGCACCATCACGCAAACCGTAGCACCGCGTGCGTCGATCGATGTCTGTCGCGCCACCGGCCTTGCGGATTCGCTGTATGGCAGCCCGACGCTGAACTGTCCGAACAACCAGTGCACGGTGTTCACCGGCGGCTTTACCGTCGATCCCGAAACCGCTTGGACCAAGACGTTCGGGGTGGTGCTCAAGCCGCGCTTCCTGCCGGGGCTGACCTTTTCGGTCGATCGCTTCCTGATCGATATCGATGACTCGATCGGCTATGCGGATTACAGCTATTGGCAGGAAGGCTGTCTGACGTCAGGCGGCGACTCGTATTTCTGCGACAAGATCGTCCGCGCGCCGACCACCGGTATTTTGTACAGCGCGCCGGCGAGCAATCCGACCTCGGGCTATATCCAGCAGGGTACGACCAACACGTACAAGACCAAGGCGCATGGTTGGGACTTCCAGGGCCAGTATGTTCTGCCGATCGACCGGTTCGGTACGCTCGACTGGATCTTTAACGGATCGTGGACGACGCTGGCTGGCAATCAGGAATCGCCGATCCGCGACGAACGCAACTGCGCAGGGCTTTTCGGCAATGGTTGCGGGCAGCTGATCCCGAAATGGACCCATGGCTTGCGCACCACCTACATCACGCCGGACAAGGTCGCGTCGATCTCGTTCAACTGGCGCTATGTCGGCTCGCTGACCCATGCAAAGAACTCGGGCGACCCCGCCGTCGGCGGTACGCCGGAGGACGCACGCAAGACCTTCTATCGCTTCGATCCGGTCAGCTATTTCGATCTGGCGGCGACGTTCGCGGTGGGTAAGCAGTTCACGCTCCGCTTCGCTGCCAACAACCTGCTCGACAAGGTGCCGCCGATCCTGCCGAACTCCTATGACGTATCGCTGGCGCGCAACAACACGATCCCGGCGCGCTACGACTCGCTGGGTCGTCAGATTTCGATTGGCGCTACCGTTAACTTCTGATCCTGCTTTTCGGGTAACGAACTGGCCCTGTCACCATCGCGGTGACAGGGCCTTTTCGCGTCAGGCGCTGCGCAGGCTCGCCGACTTCGACACCGTGCTGCGTCCGTCGTCGCCGGTGACGGCATAGGTGAAGCCCGGCAGGATCGCGAAGGCGCCGACCTGTCCACGCGCGTCCATCGCGAGGAAACCGACCTGCACCCCGTCGAGCGCCGACCCGCGCAACCGGGCGATATGCTCGACCGCTTCGCGACAGGCTGCCATGGGCGACATGCCGGCGCGCAGTGACGATACGACGCGGGCGGTGCCGGCGATGCGCGTCACTTCCTCGCCCAGACCGGTGGCGGTCGCGGCACCGACGCCGCCCTCGACGAACAGGCCGCTGCCGACCTGTGGCGAATCGCCCACCCGGCCGTGCAGCTTGAACGCCATGCCCGACGTCGTGCAGGCACCGGCGAGCGATCCGTCGGGCGCACGCGCGATCATGCCGATCGTGTCATGGTCGAGCGGCCCGCCGAGCGGGGCACGGGCGTTCTCGCTGTTGGCGGCCGGCGCGTATTTCGACGTTTTCAGCCATTTGCGCCATTCCGCCTCGGCTTCGGGTGTCAGCAGCTTCTCGGCGGTGAAGCCGTTGGCCAGCGCGAATTGCCGCGCACCATCGCCGACCAGGAAGGTGTGCGGGGTACGCTCCATCACCGCGCGCGCGACCGAAATCGGATGGGCGATATCCTCCATCGCCGCGACCGCGCCGACATGGCCCTTGTCGTCCATGATGACCGCGTCCAGCGTGACCCGCCCGTCGCGATCGGGATAGCCGCCCTTGCCCACCGAATGGTTGGTCAGGTCGGCTTCGGGCACCTGCGCCCCGGCTTCGAGCGCGTCGATCAGCGTGCCGCCGCGCTTGAACCGGGCGACGGCGGCATCGTTCGCGGCGGCACCGAAGTCCCACGTCGAAGCGACGCGCAGGACGCCGCTGGCGCGCGGCTGGGCGGGCAGGGTCGCCGATGCGGTGGCGGCGGCGAGGCCGGCGATCGCGGTACGGCGGGTGATGGTCGGCATGGTCGGCATGGTCGGCCCCGTTTTTACTGGTGATGCGCGGTTGTGCGCAGTCGCCGGGAGCGGGGCAAGCCTATACCGCGATCTCGCGCAGCACCGCGTCGAGCACCGGAAAACCCGCCGGGGTCAGCGCCAGCCGGTCGCCGTCGCGCGCCACCAGCCCCTGTCGCGCCAGCAGCGCCACCGCCGGGGCACGCACCACCGCATCGATCGGCCGTCCGCCCAGTGCCGCGACGCGGGCGAGGTCGATGCCCTCGCGCATCCGCAGGCCCATCACCAGCGCCTCGGTCACGCGTTCGTCGGGGGTCAGCGCATCCTCGCGTTCGATGCCGTGGCCGTTGCGCGTCACCGCCGCGATCCAGTTCTCGGGCTTCTTGCGCCGGACCGTCGCCAGCCCCTCGCGCCGGCCATGCGCGCCCGGACCGATGCCGGCATAGTCGCGATAGCGCCAATAGGTCAGGTTGTGGCGGCTCTCCGCGCCCGCACGGGCATGGTTCGACACCTCGTACAGCGGCAGACCGGCGACCGACATCATCGCCTGCGTGGTTTCGAACAGGTCGGCGGCAAGGTCGGGATCGGGCAGGGTCAGCGCCCCCTTGGCCGCCAGCGTCGCGAAGCGCGTGCCCGGCTCGATGGTCAGCTGGTACAGCGACAGATGCTCGGTCCCGAACGACAGCGCGCGGGCGAGTTCGGCTTCCCATGCCGCCAGCGACTGGCCGGGCCGGGCATAGATCAGGTCGAAACTGACCCGCGCGAAATGGCGCTGCGCGACGCCGAGCGCGGTCAGCGCCTCCTCGACGCCATGCGCGCGTTCGAGGAAGGCGAGGGCGTCGTCGTGCAACGCCTGCACGCCCAGCGACACGCGATTGACCCCGGCGGCGGCGATATCGGCGAAGCGGGCGGCCTCGACCGACGACGGATTCGCCTCCAGCGTGATTTCGATATCGTCGGTCGGCGGCCAGGCGCAGCAGGCGGCGTCGATGATCGCCGCGACCGTCGCCGGCGGCATCAACGACGGCGTGCCGCCCCCGAAGAAGATCGACGCCAGCCGCCGGTCGGGCAGTGCGGCGACCTCATGCGCCAGATCGGCGAGCAGCGCCTGCAACCACGCCGCCTGATCGACCGTATCGCGGACATGGCTGTTGAAGTCGCAATAGGGGCATTTCGATACGCAGAACGGCCAGTGGACGTAGAGCGCCAGCGGCGGCAGCGTGAGCGGAGGTTGGTCGGGCACCATCGCCGTCCCATATGGGCGTCATGCGATCGATACAAATACTGGCGCCGGTTTTGCTGCTGACCGGCTGTTCGTCGGGCGGCGAGGCAGGTCCCGAACGCATCGTCGAGCCGCGCGCGTTCGAGGGGCCGGCACCGCGCGGGCCGGCGCTGTTGCGACAGGCGATGGACGCGGGCCACCGGGCGGCGCGGGCGGCGGCGGGACTGGCCCCGCTCGGCTGGGACCCTGCACTGGCGCGCGATGCCGCCCGCCATGCCGATACGCTGGCAAAGACCGGTCGGTTCGAACATTCGGCGCAACCGCGCGGCGTTCCCGAGCAGGGCGAGAATCTGTGGACCGGCACGCGCGGTGCCTATCGCTACGACGAGATGGTCGGGCATTGGGTCGCCGAACGGCGCGACTATGTGCCGGGCGTGCTGCCCGCCGTGTCCCGCACCGGCAAATTCGGCGACGTCGGGCATTACACCCAGATCATGTGGCGGACGACGCAGCGGTTCGGCTGTGCCGAGGCGAGCAACGCGCGCGACGACTATGTCGTGTGCCGCTACGTGCCCGCCGGCAATGTCGCGGGACAGCGCGCCTATTAGGGGCCGGGGATGGTCCTACAGCACCTTCCACGCGACGATCGCCCGCAACCCCAGCACCAGCGCGTCGTCGGCATCGCGCAAGCCCCCGGGGCGGCGGACATATTGCACATCGGGTTGCAGCGTCAGGAACGGCGCGATCCGGTCGCTATAGGTCAGCTCGATCATGCCCTCCGATCCGGTCAGCGCCGGTTCGCCCGCCGGATTGGCGCGGCGATAGGGGGTGCTGAGATCGGCGCTGGCCATGCCGATCGACACCTGGCTGTCGGGACGGGCGGGCACGATGCCGCGTCCGGTCAGGCCGATCTGAAACCCGCCCGCGAACGGCGTCGTCCGCCCGTCGGACAATCCGGCGCGGGCAAAGGCGCGCCAGTGGCCCGCCTTGTCGGCCTCGCCCGCCAGATCCCGTTCGAGCAGTAGATAGACGCCGTGCGACGCGGCGGCACCGTCGGCCAGGGTGACGCCCGGCGGCGCGATACGCGGCTGGCGGCGGCTATAGGCCCAGCCGCCGATGCCGATCGCGGTGCGGCCCTGCAACCCGCCCTCGGCGACGAACAGCGTCGATCGTTCGCGGCCGGTATCGGCGGTGCCGCGCGGCGCGCGGATCGCCACCGCCTGCACATAGTGCCGCTCGTCCCCGGCGCGCAGGCGAATGGCAAGGTCGGTGCGCGGAAAGATCGACGGCCCGTTGGGACCGGTCGCGGCCAGTTCCGATCCGATGCCGAACGCCGGCGCGATCAGGTGCGCGGCGGCATCGCCGGCATAGAATTCGCTGTTCAGGTCGTATTTGCCGACCAGTATCGACAGCCGGTCGTCGGCAAAACTCTGCTGGAACCATGCCTGGTACAGCAGCAGCCCGGGCGCGCCGACCTCGATATTGTCGACGCCCTGCAAGGTACCGGCCAGGTCGTTGGGCCGCCCGCCCAGATTGTTGAGCAGGCTGACAACGGCGCTGCCGCCGCGCCAGCCGACCGCCCGGTCGAGGTCGAGTGCGGCGACCACGTCGAGATTGTCGAGATAGCGCGCCCCCCGCGTCTCGCCTGCCGCGACCCCGACGACATCGCCCTTATAGGCGAGGTCGAGCGACAAGGCGGATGCCGGCGCGTCGTCCTGCGCCCGGGCGGGGGTAGCAACACCGGTCAAAGCCAGCGTGGCAAGGCCGATGATCGATAGCCGAAACATGTTCGCTCCTCGTGGTGCATGGCCGCCGCCCGGTGCGACGGGCGGCGGCACCTGTCGGGGTCAGGCGGCCTGACCGAAGGCGGCGTCTTCGCTATCGGGTCCGCCCTGCGCCATATCGAGCGCGAAGCCACGGGCACGGGCCTGCTGGTCGGCAACCGTATTGGTCTTCGCCCTGGCCTTGGACGCGGGTTTGCCCTGCGGCTTGGGGGCCGGCTTGGCACGCGCCGATCCACCGGCCGCGTCGATCCGGAAGAAAGCGATGCTCGACTGCAGTTCCTCCGCCTGTCCGGCCAGTTCCTCGGACGTCGAGGTGATCTGTTCGGATGCCGATGCGTTCTGCTGCGTCACCTGATCCAGCTGTTGCAGCGCCTGGTTGATCTGCGACGCACCGATATCCTGTTCGCGGCAGGCCGCGCTGATTTCGGACACCAGTTCGGCGGTCCGGCGGATGTCGGGGACCAGCCTGGTCAGCATCTCGCCGGCCTGTGCCGCTGCCTGCACCGTGTCGCCCGATACCGCGCTGATTTCGGCCGCCGCGGTCTGGCTGCGTNCTTGCGGACTTCCGAGGCGACGACCGCGAAGCCGCGACCATGTTCGCCGGCTCGGGCTGCTTCCACCGCCGCGTTCAGTGCCAGCAGGTCGGTCTGGCGGGCGATCTCCTGCACGATGCCGATCTTCTGCGCGATCGTCCGCATCGCACCCACGGCGCGTTCGACCGCGACACCGCTGGCCTCGGCGTCCTTCGACGACTGGCGGGCGATCTTTTCGGTCTGGGCGGCATTGTCGGCATTCTGTTTGATGTTGGCCGCCATCTGCTCC
>NZ_LMLN01000029.1:88680-88783 GCF_001421915.1 Sphingomonas sp. Leaf62
AGCCGAAAGCTGCTGGCTGCCCGCCGCGACATTGTCGGCAGCGCCGCTCGCATCGCCGACCACGCCGCGCAGCCGCTCGACCATCGACACCATCGCATGGCCC
>NZ_LMLN01000029.1:88821-90750 GCF_001421915.1 Sphingomonas sp. Leaf62
GTGCGCAAACCGGTGACCATCGACACCATGGCATGGCCCAGCCGGTCCTTGTCGGACAGCGGCTTGTGATCCACCGACAGGTCGCCCTGCGCGATCGTGTCGGCCAGCGCCGCCGATTTGCGCAGGCCATCGACCATCGCGACCATCGCAAAGCCCAGCTTGTCCTGTTCCGACAGCGGCTTGTGATCGACCGACAGGTCGCCCAGCGCGATCGTATCGGCCAGCGCCGCGGACTTGCGCAACGACTCGGTCATGCGGTTCACGGTATCGACCAGATCCTTGATCTCGTCGTTGCTGGTGACGGGCACTTCCTTGTCGAGGTCGCCGATCGCCACCGCGTCCAGCGCGATACCGACCCGACGCAGTCCCTGCGACACGATGTGGCTGATCCACCATGCGCCGGCGACGGCGATGGCGATGGCGACAAGGGCGATGCCGATCAGCCAAAGGCGCGCGCTGGCATAGAGCGCATCGCCCTCGTCATTGGCTTCCTTCATCTCGCCCCGCTGACGCTCGACCGTTTCGTCGACCATCTCGCCCATCTGCGTGGCTGCGGTCCGCGCGGCGCCCAGCGAAATCTGCCCGGCCTCCATATTCTTGTTCTGAAGCGCCAGTTCGATCGCCTTGTCGGCGGTCGCCTTGTACGCGTTCCATTGTTCGCGGATCTTGGCATATTGTTCGATGTCGGTTTCGTCGGCCATCGGCGGTGCCTTGGCGATCAGTTCGTCCGCACGCGCGCGCTGTCGCCGCAATTCCTCCATCTGCGCCGCCTTCAACTGCGCATCGCTGGTCAGGGCGAGGTTCTTCTCCGCCACCACCGCCGATGTCGACGCGTCGTTGAACTGCTGGATGCGATCGAGCGCGGTCGCGGGGTCGTCGACCAGATTGCTCATCGAATCGCTGATCGACGACAGTTGCGACACGCCGAGGCCGACGATGCCGGTCAGTAACAGCAAAACGACTGCAAAAGTCGCCCCCAATTTCATCTTGATCGTTGCGCGCATGTTGCCTTCCTGATGGTACGACTATGCGGTTACCCAAGCGCGAAGCGGTTTAACATTTGGTTCGGACCATCTTAGGATTGCGGATATCAAGATTAACGTGGCGCAGCATGATCGGAGATGTTTGGAAAAATTCCTTCCCGATGCAGGAATGTTCATCGCGGAAAGGTAATTTCGGCAATGATGTAGCCGTTTTCCACGTATCGCCCGATCGCCCTGCCGGAACGGAAGATGGTTAACGCAGTCATCCCGATCTTTTTGCGCTGCACAAACTTTGGAAGAGGACGGCAGCATGCGTCCTTCGTCCGGCCGACGGACGTTGTCGTTACGTCACGCGGCGCGACCGAATGCCGCACCGTCGCCGATCCCGCGACGGCCCGCGAATGGCAGACCGTGCAACGGGCTGGTGCGTCACCGGGCGGAGATCGCCGGTGCGGGCGCTTTCCCGAAGCCCCGTAACGGCGGAGGAATATATTTGCGGTCACGCTTTCCATGGCGTTGCCGCACGGGTGCCGCTACCGGTCTGGTCTCGGAACAAGGGGATTGTTGATGGCTGGCGGATTGGTGGCACTGCTCGACGACGTCGCGGCGATCGCGAAGCTGGCGGCGGCGTCGCTCGACGATGTGACCGCCGCGGCCAGCCGGGCCGGGGCCAAGGCGGCGGGCGTGGTGATCGACGATGCGGCGGTGACGCCGCGCTATGTCGTCGGCCTGTCGCCCGCGCGCGAACTGCCGATCATCGGCAAGATCGCGCTGGGATCGCTCAAGAACAAGCTGCTGATCCTGTTGCCCGCCGCGCTGCTGCTGAAGGTGTTCGCGCCATGGGCGATCACCCCGATCCTGATGCTGGGTGGCGCGTTCCTGTGTTTCGAGGCGGCGGAAAAGATCCTTGCCCCATGGCTTGGCGGTCACGCGGACGAGGAAGCGG
>NZ_LMLN01000029.1:90764-166795 GCF_001421915.1 Sphingomonas sp. Leaf62
GATCCTGTCGGCGGAAATCATGATCATCGCGCTGAACGAGCTGCCCGACATGCCGGTGTGGATGCAGGCGGTGGTGCTGGCGGCGGTCGGCATCGCGATCACGGTAGGGGTGTACGGCGTCGTCGCGCTGATCGTGAAGATGGACGATATCGGCCTCGCGCTCGTCCGTCGTTCCAGTGCTGTCGCGCAGACGATCGGGCGCGGACTGGTCAAGGCGATGCCGGTACTGCTGAAGGCGCTGGCGCTGATCGGCACCGCCGCGATGCTGTGGGTCGGCGGGCAGATCATCGTGCACGGTATGGAGGAGTTCGGCTTGGTCGCCCTGCCGCACCTTATCCACGATATCGCGCATCACGCCGCAGAGGCGCTGCCCGCGATCGGCGGTGTCGCGAACTGGATCGGCAACGCCGCGCTGTCGGCAGTGGTCGGTATCGTCATCGGCGCGATCATCGCCGGCGTGCTGCACATGATCCCCCGCAAGCATTGACCGGGAGGGGGGGCGTCTGCTCCCCTTCCCATCAAGATACCGTTCGGTTCGAGCAGCTTCGAGCCTGTCGAGAAGCGTCCGTCGAGAACCCCGTCCCCCGCGCTACAGCCCCGCCGCCGCCGCGCTCAACGCCGCATCCATCGCCGCCGTCGCCGACGCGCCTTCGGGAATGTCGTTGGCATAGAGCGCGAAGGTCAGCGTCTGCCCGCTCGCTGCGGTCATCGTCCCCGCCAGCGCGGAGGTACCCGACAGCGATCCGGTCTTGGCGCGCAGCCTGCCCGCCAGCGGCGTATCGCGGAACCGCCGCGCCAGCGTGCCGTCGACGCCTGCGACCGGCAGCGTCTCCAGCCACGCCGCGCCCCATGGTTGCGCCCGTGCCCAGCCGATCAGCGCGACCATCGCCCGCGGGCTGACCCGGTTATAGGTCGACATACCCGACCCGTCCGACAGATCCCATGCGGTGCGCGGCACGCCGGCCAGCGTCATGATCGCGCCGACCTTCTTCAGCCCGTCGGCGATCGATCCGGTTCCCCGAACCGCGCCGATCCGGCGCAGCAACAGTTCGGCATGCAGATTCTGGCTGACCTTGTTGGTGAGCGCGATGTCCTCGACCAGCGGTCCGGGCTGCACCTGTGCCAACATCGGCGGGAATGTGCCACGTTCGACGACTGCCCCGTCCTCCGCCGGGACATGGGGCCGGTGGCGCACCGCCACCTTGCCGGTGACCCTTACCCCCCTGTCACGTAACACCTTCGCAAACTTCCACGCCGCATAGTGCGCGGGGTCGTCGATCCCCACCCGGATGCGCTCGCCGTCCCCCGTGGCGACCGTCCCCGACACCCGCAGCAGATCGCTGCCCGGCATCCGGTCATAGCCGATGGCGTTGCGCGTCCCGACCGTCACCCGGTTGTCGATCCGGTAATAATCCGAACCGCTTACCACTGCCCGACCACCCTCGGTACGGACGTTCAGGACCAGTTCGTTATCGTCCAGAGACAGCGCGGAAATGCCGGTGCCCGACCGGGTGGCGATATTGTTCCACCCCATGCCCGGCGACCAGCGCTGGTCGGGAAACCGGCTGTCGTCGCCGATCACGTCCCCCACCACCCGCGTGGTTGCCGCCACCGCATCGGCCAGCGTGGTCAGGCAATTACTGCGACAATCCTCCGCCGACGACAGCCGCGCATCGCCCGCACCCACCAGCACCACGTCATGCCCCTCGGTCCGCACGCCCGTCCGGGCATCGTCCGGCCCCGTCACCGCCAGATGGGCAAAGGCGGCGATGGTCGTGAAAATCTTGGTATTCGAAGCGGGTACGAAGCGATGGTCGGGGTCGATCGCGACGCGCTCGACGCCCGCCGCATCGCGGATGACCAAGCCGAACCGCGTTCCCGCCGGGGCCTGGGCCAGCGCGGCGCGCACCGCCGCCTCGACACCGGGATCGGGTGCCGCCGCCGTCAGCCACAGCGCCGCGCCCGCCAACCCCGCCCGCCCGTATCGCATGTGCCTACCCCCCTGAAACGGCGTTTCGACGCATCGCCAATGCGAACGCCAGCACGACCGCAAATGACAGGCACGGTATTAGCATCGTCGTCTGGATCGACAGGATATCGTGGCTCAGCAATCCCATAGCCGGCGGGAATAGCGCGCCGCCGATGATCGCCATCACGATCAGCGGTGCGCCCAGCGTCGCCTGAGGTCCCAGATCGCGCACCCCCAGCGAGAAGATTGTCGGGAACATGATCGACATGAAGAAGCCGGTCAGCAGCAGCGCCCCGATCGCGACCATGCCCCCGGCCAGCGCCGCGACCAGCGTCAACACGATGTTCGCCAGCGCAAATCCTGCCAGCAGCCGCGTCGCCGCGACCTTCTGCATCAACAGCGTCCCGACGAGCCGCCCGGCAAGAAACAGCGCGAGGCTGATCGACAGCAGATAGGCGGCGTCGCGCTCGGGCGTCGCGGGGCTCAACGACTTCACGAAATCGACGAAGAAGCTCCACACCCCGACCTGCGCCCCGACATAGAAGAATTGTGCGACGACCGCCCAGCGCAGCGTCCGGACACCGATCACCGACTTCAGCCCCGCCAGCGTGCCTCCGCGCGTATCATGGGCGATATCGGGCAGGCGAACCACCGCCACCGCGATCGCGATGAGGATGACGACCCCGGCCAGCACCAGATAGGGCAGCTGCACCATCTGTGCTTCGCTCGCCCGATAGGCTTCGAGCGCGGCGGGAGCCATCGCGTCGAGCGTCGCACGATCATGCTCGACGCCAGAAAAAATGAACAATGCACCGATGCTGGGGGCGATCGCACCGCCCAGACCATTGAATGCCTGCGCCAGATTGAGCCGTTGTTCGGCCCGCGCCGGATCGCCGAATGCGACGATATAGGGGTTGGCGGCCGTTTCGAGGAACGCCGCCCCCGCCGCCAGCACGAACAGCGCAGCGAGGAACCCGGCATATTCGCGGATTTCCGCCGCCGGATAGAAGAGCAGCGCGCCGACTGCATACAGGCCGAGGCCCGCCAGGATGCCGGCGCGATACCCGAAGCGGCGCATGACGATTCCGGCGGGCAGCGCCATCAGGAAATAGCCGAGATAGAAGACGAACTGGATGAAGCCCGCCTCCGCCCGGTTCAGCGCCAGCGCCTTTTGAAACTGGCGGATCAGGATGTCGTTGAAGTTGTTGGCGAGCGCCCAGAGGAAGAACAGGCTGACCACCACCGCAAAGCCGACGCCGAACCCCGGCGTGATGAAGCGACGCGCGCCGGGATCGCCGGAGGCACCGGACGGCGGCGGTGGGGCGGTGATGATCGGGATCGGCATGGCTTCCTCTCCGCCCGGCGAAGTCCGGGTCCATTCTTGTCGTCAGCGCCGACGGTCCGGCGAGACGCACGGCGACCCGTCGTTGATATCAGCAGCGCCGGACGGTGACAGGCCCGACCGCTGCGTCATGCGTGGTCGGTCAGGCGGAAGATGCGCGTCATCGGCGTCCAGCGGCTGCCATCGGGAGCGTGCGGCAATGCCCGCTGGAACTGGCCCATCTTCGCTTCCCATGCGACGACGTCGGGATCGGCGAGGTCGGCGGCGGCCTTGGCCACAGGATCGAACGCATCGGTGACGACCATCGTCATCACCAGCCGGTTGCCGGTGCGATAGATGTCCATCTGCGTGATTCCCGCATCGCGGATCGACGCCAGTACGGGCGCGGGCACGTTGCCCGGCCGGTGCCAGTATTCGTACTCGGCGATGGCGGCTTCGTCGTCGGCGAGGTCGAGGGTCAGGACATGGATCATGCGTTCGACCAGCCGCCATCGATCACATGCACCGCGCCGGTGGTGTAGGACGATGCATCGGAGGCAAGGTACAGCGCCAGTTCGGCGATTTCCTCCGCCCGGCCCAGCCGCCCCATCGGCTGGCGGGCGGTGAACGACGCGCGCGCGGCGTCGGCGTCGCCGGTCGCGGCCATGCGTTCCTCGAGCGACGGCGACTGGACGGTGCCGGGGCAGATCGCGTTGCAGCGGATACCCTGTCCGACGAAATCGAGCGCCACCGACTTGGTCAGGCCGATCACCGCCGCCTTCGACGCGGTATAGACGAAGCGGTTGGGCACCGCGATCACATGGCTGGCGACCGACGACATGTTGACGATCGATCCGCCGCCCGCGTCGATCATCGCCGGCAACAGCGCACGGATCAGGCGGTATTGCGCGCGGACGTTCAGGTCGAAGCTGAAGTCCCAGTCGGCCTCTTCGGTGGTCAGGATCGTGCCGGCATGGACGAAGCCCGCACAGTTGAACAGGATATCGACCGCGCCGACCCGGCCGGCGAAATCCCGGATCGCCTGGGCGTCGAGCAGGTCGACGACGTGCGCCTCGCAGCCATCCAGCGTCGCGAGCGCGTCGGCGTTGATATCGACCGCCAGCACCCGCGCCCCTTCGCGGGCGAACAGTTCGGCGGCGGCGCGGCCGATCCCTTGCGCGGCGGCGGTAACGATGGCGGTTTTGCCGGACAGACGGGTCATGCGGTCTCCGAGGAAGGAACGGGGGCGTCGGCGCGGACCAGACCGGCGTCGACCAGATCGTGCCACAGCGCGGGGGGCAGCGACAGGGTGGCGAGCGTCACCGCCTGCGCGACTTCCTGCGCGTCGGCCATGCCCGGAATGACGGTGTCGACGGCGGGATGCGCCATCGCGAATTGCAGCGCCGCGGCCGCCATCGGCACGGCGTGGCGTGCGCAGATCGCGGCGATCGCATCGACCCGGCGGACGATATCAGCCGGCGGCGCTTCGTAGTTATAGCGCGCGTCGCCGCCGGTGCCGGTGGCGAGAATGCCCGAATTATACGGCCCGCCGAGGATCAGGCGGACGCCCATCGCCTCGCAGCGCGGCAGCAGCGTGTCGAGCGCGCCCTGTTCGAGCAGCGTGTAGCGGCCGGCGAGCAGGATCGCGTCCAGTTCGACCCGATCGAGCAGTTCCTCGCACACCGCGATCTCGTTGACGCCGATGCCGATCCCGCCGATCGCGCCGGCGTCGCGCAAGCTCCGCATCGCCGGATAACCGCCGTCGAGAAAGGTCGCCATCCGTGCGGCGGCATCGGCACCATGGGTCATCGCGCCGAGATCATGCGCCAGCAACAGGTCGATGCGATCGCGCCGCAACCGGCCGCGGCTGGCATCGAACGACCGCAGTACGCCGTCGCGCGAATAGTCGAACGCGCTCTCGACCGGCTCGGGCGACACGAATCCCTGTCGTTCGGTGGCGAGATCGCGGTCGGGCACCGGTTGCAGAACGCGTCCGACCTTGGTCGACACGAAGGCGGTGCCGTCCGGGTCGCGCGCCGCCAGCGCATCGCCCAGCCGTCGTTCGGACAGGCCGAAGCCGTAATGCGGCGCGGTGTCGAACGCGCGGATGCCGTGATCCCATGCGGCGTCGATCGTCGCCCGGGCAGCATCCGCGCCGACCGGACGATATAGATTGCCGATCGCCGCTCCGCCGAAGCCGAGCTTGGCGGGACGCTGCCCTGCGGTCATCGCGTGTCCTCTCTCCGCTTATATTCGCGAAGAAATTTCACCTGTCAAAACCAAATCAATAGACGACGACCGAGCGGATGCTTTCCCCGGCATGCATCAGGTCGAAGCCCTTGTTGATCTCGTCCAGCGACAGGACATGGGTGATCATCGGGTCGATCTCGATCTTGCCGTTCATGTACCAGTCGACGATCTTCGGCACGTCGGTCCGGCCCTTCGCCCCGCCGAACGCGGTGCCGCGCCAGTTGCGCCCCGTCACCAGCTGGAACGGACGGGTGGCGATCTCCTTGCCCGCTTCGGCCACGCCGATGATGATGCTGGTGCCCCAGCCGCGATGGCACGCCTCCAGTGCCTGTCGCATGACCTGCGTGTTGCCGGTGCAGTCGAACGTATAGTCCGCGCCGCCATCGGTCAGCGCGACCAGATGCTGCACGATATCGCCGTCGATATCTTTCGGGTTCACGAAATGGGTCATGCCGAAGCGGCGGCCCCATTCCTCGCGCGCGGGGTTGATGTCGACGCCGACGATCATGTTCGCACCGGCCATCCGCGCGCCCTGCAACACGTTCAGCCCGATGCCGCCCAGACCGAAGACGATGATGTTGTCGCCCGGCGCGACCTTGGCGGTGTTGACCACCGCGCCGACGCCGGTGGTGACGCCGCAGCCAACATAGCAGCTGGTCTGGAACGGCGCGTCCTCGCGGATCTTGGCGACCGCGATCTCGGGCAGGACGGTGAAGTTCGAGAAGGTCGAGCAGCCCATATAATGATAGATGGGCTGGCCCTTGTAGCTGAAGCGGGTCGTGCCGTCGGGCATCAGCCCCTTGCCCTGCGTCGCGCGGATCGCGGTGCACAGGTTGGTCTTGCCCGACAGGCACGACTTACACTGGCGACATTCGGGGGTGTAGAGCGGGATGACATGGTCGCCGACCGCGACGCTGGTCACGCCCGCGCCGACTTCGCGCACGATCCCCGCGCCCTCATGGCCGAGCACCGAGGGGAACAGCCCCTCGCTGTCGAGCCCGTCGAGCGTATAGGCATCGGTATGGCAGATGCCGGTCGCCATGATCTCGATCAGCACCTCGCCGGCCTTGGGGCCTTCGAGGTCGAGTTCGACGATTTCGAGCGGGCGCTTGGCTTCGAACGCGACGGCGGCACGGGTCTTCATGGGGCGTCTCCTTGGGGTGCCGTGGGACTAGCGGGCGCGGACGGGGGTCGGCAAGGGGGCGGTGGTGCGCTAGGAGGCAATGCCATGCTTGCACGTTCGCTCCTGCCCTGTGCCGCCCTGTTGCTCTCGGCCTGTGCCGGTGGCGGGTACCGGCCGGTCAGCGATGCGGTGGTCAAGGTCGGTCGGCCCTATCAGGTGCGCGGCGTCACTTATGCGCCCGCCGTCGATCCGGCATATGACATGCTGGGGCTGGCGAGCTGGTATGGCAGCGAGTCGGGCGGGCGCACCGCCAATGGCGAGCGGTTCCGGCCCGGCTGGGTCACCGCCGCGCACACCACGCTGCCGCTGCCGAGCTATGTCGAGGTGACCGCGCTCGACAGCGGGCGGCGGGTGCTGGTGCGGGTCAATGATCGCGGGCCGTTCACCGGGCGCGGGCGCATCCTCGACCTGTCGCGCGGTGCGGCCGAGGCGCTGGGCGTGCGGGGGGCCGGCGTGGTGCCGGTGCGGGTGCGGGTGGTGTCGCCCGACGAGCGCGACCGGGCGCGGCTGCGCAAGGGCAAGAGCGCGCGCGAACTGCCGCCGGTGGACGAGCGGATGCGGGCCAATTTGCGGGCGCAGTTGCGCGCGAGCGGGCTGTAGCGCGCAAGCCAAAGGTCACAAAGGTCACACTCGCACGCAATTGGCGGCGCGGTTGTTTCTCAAACGTAGCGGCGATGGGAAAGAACGGTGGGCGAGCGAACCCTGCGCGATCGTGGCGTTTCGTGGCGCTGTAGGAAAGTGACTATTCTGGTCCTGTTCGTCGGCCCCGGCGAACGTCACTCGCCGTTCCGATCGGGGGTGGCGCCGGCCACCGCCGGCCTTGCGCGGATTACAGCTGGGGCCAGCCCGTTCCATATCGGTGCCCGACCCTGATCGGCCTCTCCGTCGGTCCCGATATCCCATATTCGATGCACCATTTCGGGAAGAAGCATTCGGGAACGGATTATGGGAAACCCACCGTTCCGAGGGGGCGCGTATCCATGCGGTCGGCAGCGTTAATTTGCCGCCAGGAGGTTCCCGATCGGGAAGGCGGCGGCAACAAATCGTTCAGCGAAACCCCAGGATGTCACCGTCGAGGGGCATTTCGTTCGTGTGCGATGCCGGCCGCGTTGCAAGCGGGCGCGCTATCGTCGGGTCGAAGCTGTCCTCGACGCTTTCCCGTCCATACAGGGTGAAGCCATCGATGACGAAGGGGAGCCCTTCCGATCCCTCGAACGTCGCCCGGTCGCTGATGTGAAAATGGAGATGGGGCGCGCCAGCGGCACCGGTCTGGCCGAGGCGGCCGATCACGTCGCCCTTCCTGACGTGCATTCCGGGGCGCATGGTCACGCTGCCCTGCCGGAGATGGGCGTAATGCGCATAGACGCCGGGTGCGATCGCAAGGATCACGAAATTGCCGTACAACGTGCGGGCGGTAAGGTCGTCGGGCGTTTCCAGCGGGCGCAGCGGTTCGCCGTTGGCAATGCCGTCACGGGCATCGACGACGACGCCATCGGCCACGGCGAGAACGTCCTTGCCGTAGCCCACCCAATCCGCGTCGACGGTGTCGGTAAGCGCTGCATGTTTGCTGCGCAGGGAATGGTTGCCGTTGTCCAGCCCGAACCAGTCGATCGCGAACCGCTGCGGAATGGACAACTTGCCGTTGATCGCGACGGGACTGCCCCAGTGATGCGACAGGGGATTGCCCGGCCCGTCGACCGCCAGCCAGCGTCCCCCGCGCAGGGGCGGACCGATCCGGACGGCCGGGGTTTCGACGACAGCCGCGCGTACGTCGTCGGCGCGCTGGATCTCACCCTTGGCCGTCACGAAGGTCAGCTGGTGCCGCAGGCTCGCGGTCCTCGTCCCGGCGGGCAGGGTCAGCCACAGGAACAGCGACAGCGTGCGGCCCGATGCGATCGGCAGGCTGTCGATGGGGTCGCCCTCTGCAGCGGCTTGTTGCGCAGTCGCTGGAGGCCGGCGCCCTCGACGACGCTCGACGCGACCGTGTCGGCGCCGGTGAATGTGGCCAGTCGTATCAGTCTGAGCGGGTTGTCATCGGACTGGAAGCTGGTGATCCGCAACTCGTACGCGAGATGCGTCTGTCCGTCGCTGCCGGTCACGATGTGCGGTGCGAAGGGAATGCGTGCCTCGACCTGGGCCTGATGGATCACCGGTCCCGCGGTGGCGGTCACCGACGGAACAGCCGTCGACTGCGCGGTCGCCGCATTCGGGAGGGCGAGCACCAGCAGTGTTACGATCCAGCCTTCAAATCGTTTCACACGGCACCCCGTTCTGGCGAGAGGCGAATGCGGTACCATGGTTTCCGGCAGCAAGTCATGGTGACTGCTTCGGGTCGCATTCCACACCACCGGCGCGCGACGTTGCAGGTCGACCGATCGCCGGTCGTCGGCCGACGATATCAGCCCACCGGCATGGGCGACAAACCCTTGAAGCCCGGTTCCCGCATGGCAGAACAAGGCGACAGGGTTCGTCGTGCAGATCTGGCATATGTCGGGATCGGTTGGATCGGCCCGCGCCGTCCGCCGGACATCCCCTGCTGGTCGGCATCGACGATCATCTGGTCGGTATCGGGTCGGCGGACCCGTCCTGATAGACGGAAGGGCCGGGCGGCGTGACGGCGGCGGGCGAGATCAATGCCCCTGTGTCGATGTCGTACCGGAAGGTTTCGGTTACATCGCCAGTTGCCACGGTGATGACGCCGCGCGATCGATCGTCCTCCACCCTGATACGTACTTCCGGGTGGCCGGCGCACCGGATCGTCGCACCCGACCCGAACCCGGTTCCGCCGTCAGGCCGGATCAGACACGGCGCATCTCCGGCCCGGCCGAGTTCCAGCCAGCCTTCGGTCGTGATGCGGTGGGTATAGACCCCGTGGCCGTTCGGACCCACCGTCGTGAAAGGCTCGCCCCGTTCGAACCGGCGCTCCCTGCCGGGAATGTCCTTCACGCCCACCTGATTATGGGTCAGCAGGCCATCGGCACCGATATAATAATGCCCGATCTGCGTTCCCGTATTGCCCGGCCAGCGCAGATGCATGTGCATGTGCGGCGGGGCGTCGGTGTGACCATGGGGGGCGTTGGTGTCGAACCCCATGATCTGGATACGCCCCAGATGCTCCCGTTCGACCTGTTCGCCCAACCCCAGTTCGCGAACGACTTCGCGTTGCGCGAATTCGAGGACGTTGGCGGCGCGGCGTTGCACGTCGGGGAACGGCCCCGTCGCATAGAATCCGGCCCGTCGCGCCGGATCGGCATGCTCGAAACGCAGGACCATGCCCGGCTCGACGATGTGCGTCGCGACCTCCCCCGCCGTCACCGCGTCCACGGCAACCGGCGGCACCGGCACGATGATGCGCCCTCCGTCCGCCTCGAACGGCAGGTCGCCACCCTCCAGAATGACCCGGCGCACGGCGTCGCCCGCCCCCCGGAAGGCGAGTTCCAGCGACCGTCGACGCGGAACGTTCAGCGCGATGACCGTCTCGCGCGCATTCTCCGCATTGAACAGGGGCGTGGCGACCGCCGTGCAGGACGGGCAGGACGCCGGATCGAACCGCGCGACGGGTCCGGTTGCGGGACGGCGCTTCACGAACTTCAGGACGATCCGCACGGTGTCCGCCGGCTGCCCGTCAGCGGGCAGGGCCGGTGAGGGGGACGCGCAAAGTCCCGCCAGCACGAGAAGGAGCGATGCCCGCTTCACCAGTTCGGCTTCCACGACAGGCCGAGCCAGAACGTGCGCCCGACCGGGAAATAGTAGTTCAGATAGTCGCGGCCCGTGCCTTGCCGGACGACGAACGGCGCCTTGGTCAGGTTCTGGACCTGCCCGACCAGTTCCACACCTTCGCGCACGGCCATCCGTGCCTGCACGTCGATCTGCTGGCGTGGCTCCTGATACAGGTCGCGCGTCGGCGTGTCGCCGTCCGCCGATTGCAGCGCGCGGCCGATACGGTTGTACGAGGCGCGCAGTTCGACCGGCCCGGTGGCGTAGAAGACGGTGAGATTGGCGATATAGTCCGGCTGCTGGATCAGCCCGCTCGTCTCGCGGGTTGCGGGCAGACCGGCCGCGACGCCTGCGGCACTGACCGGTTGGCGGTACGATCCGTCGAGCAGCGTGACGTTCGCGTTGAAGCCAAGGCCCGGCAGCGCGGCGATACGATCCAGCGTATAGCCGATTTCCAGCCCCTTGATCTTCGCCCCGGCGGCATTGCGCGGCGTGCTGACGAAGACGCTTTGATACGTCACGCCCTGAAAGGTGGTGACCGGACCTTGCTGGCTGCTCGTGAAGATCTCGTTCCGGATGTCCTTCACGAACCCGGCGACCGACAGCATGCCCGCGCCCATATACCATTCGTAGGACAGGTCGTAATTCCACGCCTCGCGCGGTTTCAGATCGGGGTTGCCGGTGTTGATCGTCAGCGTGCCGTCGGTGCCGATCCCGAACGAGGTGCGGGCGGCATATTGGCTGTAATCGGGGCGGCCGATCGTCTTCGATACGCCCGCGCGTACCCGCATCCCGTCGCCAAGCTGGTAGGTCGCCAGCGCCGAGGGTAGCCAATAGGCATAGTCGGTCGTGCGCCGTGTCGATCGATAGTCGGATGCGCCCGCTCGGACCGGGGCGTTGGTATCGATGACGAGGTTCGTCGCATCGTAACGGACGCCCGCCTGCACATCGAACCGATCGGCGCGGAACAGTGCCTGCGCATAGACCGCTTTCGTCGTTTCCAGGTCGCGGAAGTCGTCGGCGGCGTTGTTGGCGCGTTGATCGGTGGTGGTGAACGCGCCGCGATTGGCGTCGAAACGCTGCCATGCCGCCGGCCGGTCGATCAGGAGATAGCGAACCGCTGGTGTCAGATAGGCCGTCGGATTCGTGTCGTAGAGGATGCCGCGCAGCGTCCCGGCGGTTGTCTGCCCTGCGACAGTGGCGGGGACATATTCGGTGTAGCGCTGGTCGTAGGACAGGTCGGTGCGCGTGACCGCCGCGCCCATATTGGCCCCGAAACCCCGATCGTCGGTGGTCGCGTTGATGCCGAGATTGACCTTGCCGAAATCGACGGTGGAATCGAGATCGCGGTTGATGCTGCGATAATAGAGCGCGCGGTAGCTGTCGGGATCGTTCGCGGCCGTGATATTGTTGATCGTCAGCCGCGGACGACCGTTGGTGATGGTATAGCCATAACCGAACGCCGGCAGGAATCCCGCCGACGACGTACCGGCGCGCGGATTGGTGTCGTATTTGATCATCTCGCGCAGCTCGCGATACTGCGCCTTCGAACGCGCCAGTGTCGTGTCGAGCACGACGCCGTCGCCGAAATCATGCCGCCCCTTCGCATCGATCAGCCAGGTATCCCGCTGGACCGGCTGATAGGTCAGCCCCTGCTGAAGATCGCCCTGTGCGAACGCGCCGCTCGTCGCGGTGACGGCGGTGGGCGCACCGGTCGGCAACGTCAGGATTTCATACCGTGTCTCGGTATCCTTGTCGCGGTAATAGCCACCGAACAGCGACACGTCGGTCGCAGCGTCGGGCTTCCATTCCAGCTTCAGATTGCCGCTGAGCCGGGTTCGCATGTTCTCGAAGAAATAATCCTGGTTGCGCACCGGCACCAGCAAACCGTTCGACCGGTTCGGGAACGGCGTCCGTGCGCCCGCCGCGGTGAAATACGACCAACCCGCGCCGTTGCTGTCGCCCGGCAGTTCGGCGCGCGCGCTGGACGGCAACCGCTGATATTCCACCGACGCGACGACCCCGAACGTCCGGTCGGCACCGAAGCGCAGCGCGCCGGTTGCATCCGTTCGGATCGACGCTCCGCCATCGCGGATGAGCTTGCCGGTGGTGTCGTTGTAGCCGCCATTGGCGTTCATCACGAAGAACCGGTCGCCGCGACCGTCGAAGGCGCTCTTCGACACGATGTTGATCTGCCCGCCCAGCGCGTGCGGATCATATTGCGCGGTGACGCTCTTGATCGCCTCGATCCGCGACACGAGCGACGACGGCAGCATGTCCAGACGCGCACCACGGAACACCCAGTCGGGCGAGGCCAGCGGAATGCCGTCGATCGTCACCAGATTGTATTTGGGATCGAGCCCCCGGATCGTCGCGCGCTGGTAGATGTCGCGGTTCTTGGTCGGATCGGCACCGCCGACCACCGAAACGCCGGTGATCCGGCGGCTTGCCTCGACGATGTTGAGGTCGGGCAGCCGGCCCACATCGTCCTGCGACACGGCGTCGAGGATCACGGCAGAGTCACGCTTGGCCCTGGTCGCCGAACGCTGCGAAGCGCGAAAGCCGGTGACGACGATATCCTGACCGTCTCCGGCGTCGGCGACTGCCGACTGGTCGGGACCCACGGCAGGCGCATACGACTGCGCCAGTGCGGCAGTGCTGGTCAGCATGGTGCCTGCAAGCAGGCCGTGAACCCAGCGGCTTTGGTAACGCATTTCGAATCAGTCCCCCATTTCCTGCCACGGTATATATATCACGTTGTATGATATTAATTTGACAGTGCGGCGAAACTGGCGGATTTTCGTCGCGGTCGTTAGCGACGGCACATGATGAAGAGGCGTTTCATGAAAGCGGCAGGCGTTTCCGCGCGCGCGCGCACCGTGCTCGCCGCGATCAGACGGCATGGCAGCGTCTCGCGTGCGGTCCTGATCCGCGAGACGGGTCTTTCCGGCACGGCGATATTCCGCGCGACGGAGGAACTGGAGATTGCCGGACTGGCCCGTGCCGGCGAAACCGTCGCGGCAGGGCGGGGACAACCCAGCAATATCATCCATATCGTACCGGACGCCGCCTTTGCCCTCGGCCTGTCGGTGATGACCGATCGCGCCGATGTCGTCCTGCTCGACCTGGCGGGATGCGTTCGGGCACGCGCCGAGATCACGATGCCGGGAATGCCCCGCGCGGCCCTGCTGGACGCCGCAGCGGCGTTCGGGACCGAAGCGCTGTCTTCGCTGGGCATCGAACCATCCCGGCTGAACGGCCTCGGCATCGCCGTCGCGGGTTTTTTCGTCGGACCCGACATGGTCAATCCGTCCGGGGAACTGGAGGATTGGGCACTGGTCGATCTGCGCGCGGACGCATCGCGCAGGCTCGCCTTGCCCGTCGTGGTGGAGAATATCGCCAGCGCCGCGGCTTTGGGTGAACGGATGCTCGGCGTCGGCTCCCGCTATGGCAGTTCCTGCTACATCAACGTCGCGTCGGGCTTCGGCGCCGGGATCATCGTCGACGGCATGCTGATGCGCGGGCGACACGGCAATGCGGGAGAAATCGCGGGCCTCTTTCCGATGGCGGGGCGGGTTACGCCCAATCTCGCCACGTTGCGTGCCTGTCTGGCCGACCACGCCGTGCCGACCGCAGGGATCGCCGACATGGTCGCACGGTTCGATCCGGCATGGCCCGGCGTCGAAGCCTGGCTGGCCGAGCATCAGCCGAGCTTTTCCTATCTGTTCGGGGTGCTTCGCCGCACGCTGGATTGCGAGGCCATGATCCTGGGCGGCCGTCTGCCGCGCGTGCTCGCGCGTCGGATCGTCGATGCCGTGGAATGGCCGGAAACGACGCTGACCGACCGGCGCGCGACACGCGCGCCGATGACGCTGCTCGATGTCGCTAGCTTGGAACCCGATCTGGCCGGACCGTTGGGTGCGGCGTCGCTCGTCTTTCATCGCACGCTGTTCGATTGAATGCGTATGCCAGCGCGAGCGCCGTCGCTCCGATCGCTCCGATCGCGCCGACCATCAGCAGCGACGGCACGGACCACGGATCGGCCAGCGTATCGCGATAGGGGGAGGCCGCCAGCACCTGGCTGAGCAGCAACAGGGCCGCAGCCTGTGCGCATTTCGATACGCCGGTAAAAACACCGACATAGACGGTGGCTCGTCCCGTTGCCGCGTGGTTCATCATCGCCGACCACAGCACCAGCCATAATCCGCCGGTTCCCATGCCGAACCCCATGCCTGCCGTGACCGCGCCGGGCGATGTCGCCTGCAGAAGGCCGGCGGCTGCCAGCCCCAGAAGCGACGCGGCAATCATCAGAATGCTGGTAACGCCGATCCTGTGCCGCCCGGCGAACCAAAGCATCTGGCTGACCAGTCCGCCGACCGCTGCCCAGAGCAGCAGCCCCACGCCATTGCCGGCAAAGGCCGCATGATAGGGCTCCAGCGTGCGAAAGATCGCGGTGCCCGTCATCATCACGGTGAGCGCCGCGAGGATCACGACGAATGGCAACCTCTGCATGGAATGCGCTTCCGATGCCGCCGAAGCGCCGGCACCGGTCATTCCCGTACGCCGCAACAGCCATGCGGTGCCGCAGGCGAGTATCGAGAGGCATCCTGCCCAGACGATCCAGACAGAAGCGCCGCGACCTTCGATCAGGAGCGGCGCGGCAAGCCCTCCCACGGCAAGAGCTGCAAGTCCCGACGCGATGTTGCGTCTGGCGAGCAATGCGCATCGCGCATCATCGGTGAGAGCGGCAAGCGCGACCACGGCGTTCTGGGGTACGTCGATGCTGGGATAGCTGGCTCGAAAAGCCACCAGCATCGCGAGAGCCCAGGCCAGTCGGAAACCGGGCGCGATCAACGGCGTCGCGCAGAACAGCAGGAAGAACAGGCAGGTCACCGGCGCACCCCACGCCTGAAGACGCAAGGCTTCGACGGTACTGACCACCCTCGTACGCCACCGCAGGCCGAGCGCGGCATCGATTGCGCCGTTGAGGGCGAGCGACCCGGCCATGATCGAGCCCATCGATCTGGCACCAAGTCCGCAAGCCTCGGTCAGGAAGAAGGCGAACAACAACGTGCTGGCGTGCCATAGCTGGCTCTTGGCGAAATGAGCGAGCAGGTAAGGCATCGTCGACGCTGCCAGCCATCGTCGCGGTCGACCCTTCGGGCTGTGGGCTACCATCCTCTCTTGCGCAGTCCCATCGACGGAGCGAGGGCAACAGCACCCCCGTCACCGGACCCTAGCGCACATCTGTGCCCCTTTTGTGTAACGCCCCCCATTCCAGCAGGCGAACTCTAAGCCGTCCGGACGCCAGCGCAGGTCGGAGCGGATCGCCGCCATGATGCGGTAGACCCGCTTGTCGTTTTCGAGGTCGGCGCGAGCGTGCAGCCGGCAAGCGTCCCGCGAGCGCACCGTGTCAGGCGGGGCGGCAGTTCCAGGTCGGCAAGTCAGCGACCCGGCGAGCCGGATAGTCGGCGATCGTGCTGATGGTGTCGGCCCGCCGGACCTCGGCGTCGTTGAGCGTGGCGGTTTCCACGTGGCTGTCGATGCTGGCGGCAAGATGACCGGCATCGCCGGAGCCGGCGAACGGCGCGCTATGCATGATCCATGCGTAGCGCGCCTGCCTACCTATTTTGCCAAAGCCGTCGTGACGGCTTGATCGAGGAATGCTGCCGCGTTCGCAATTGCCTCCCGCCCTTCGGCCAGTTCGGCGTGGAACATGTGCCAGACGTGGAACATGCCCGGCCATATTTCCAGCGAGACGCATACGCGGTTCTCGCCCAGATGCGCGGCAAGGCGGATGGCGTCGCTCAGCATCAGTTCGCCCTCCCCGATCTGTACGATGATGGGCGGCAGGCCACGGACATCGGCGAAGACCGGCGACGCTTCGGGGCTGTTGGGCAGTGCGTCGCCCAGAAACGTCCGGGCCATCAGATCGAGGCCCGCCTTCGTGTTGAGCTTGTCCAGTCCCTCGCGGTTGAACATCGAAGCGCCGGTATGCTCGAGATTCGCCCATGGCGAGAGCGCCGCTCCGCCGGCTGGCAGCGGTACGCCGGCATTGCGCGCCATGACCATCACCGATACGACCATCGCTCCACCTGCGGAGTCCCCGGCGAATGTTACCGATTTCGGGTTCTGCCCCTGATCGATGAGCCAGCGGTAGGCGGCGAACGTATCCTCGATCGGAACGGGGAAGGCGTGTTCCGGCGCCAGTCGGTAGTCCGGCAGGTAGACGCGCACCTTCATCGCCTTTGCGAACGCGGCAGCCAGCCCGTGATACCCGCCCGGCCCGCCGACGATGTACGCACCACCGTGGATATAGAAAAGCACGCCGTCGCGCTCGACGTTTTCCGGTGTGATGAGCGTTGCGGGTACGCCACCCATATCGATCTGCTCGATCCGTACGTCGGCCGGGGTCGGGTGCTCGGCCATCTTGCGGACATAGGACTGGCGGATTTCGTCGATCGTCACGTCGGTGTTTTCGCCGAGGATGACGGGACCAAGGTCCCGCAGGCTTTCGGCCCATTGCTGGAGGCGGTGCGTCACAATGTCGTTGAACGCCATTTCACTTGCTCCTGATGTCGTAGATTTGTTCAGATCATCGATATAGTCCATTCATTGGCGAGCGCGCGTCGACACTGCGGAGGAACAGGGGCGTCTGATGGCACCGGGCAATATCAACGATATCGTCGCCTTCGTGGCAGCAGCCGAAGCCGGAAGCTTTGTAGGAGCAGCACGCGCGCGCTCGATGACGCGATCGGGCATTGCCAAGAGCGTCGCCCGCCTGGAGGATCGATTGGGCGTGCGGCTATTCCACCGGACGACACGCAGCCTCGGCCTGACCGACGACGGTCGCCTTTTCCTCGATCGCTGCACGCAGATCCTTGCCGACCTCGAAGAAGCGGAATTGTCGATGTCGGATGGCGGCGGCGAGCCGCAGGGTCTGTTCCGGATGACCGCGCCGATGACGTTCGGACGTCTCATGGTCCTGCCGCTGCTCAACGATTTTATCGCGTCGTGGCCAAGGCTCAAGGCGGACGTGAGCTTTACGGACCGGGTGAGCGACATCATCGAAGACGGAATCGATCTTGCGATCCGAATTGGCGAAACCCGCGATAACAGCAGCCTCATCATCCGGACGCTGACCCATCAGCATGACGTGGTCGTCGCGAGCCCCACCTATCTGTCGACCCATCCGGCACCGCAGCATCCCGACGATCTGTCCGGCCACACCTGCCTGAATTACGTGAGTGCCGGCCAAAAGCGCGCCTGGCGTTTCGTTGTCGAAGGCGGGATCGTTCAGGTGAAACCGCACGCACGCCTCTCGCTCGACAGCGGGGAAGCGCTACGCGACGTGGCAGTGTCGGGTGCGGGATTGGCGTTCCTGCCGAGCTACCTCGTCGACCGCGATCTGGCCGATGGCCGTCTGGTCACGCTGTTGGCGGACTATGCCGCCGCCCCGGTGCCGATCAGCATCATCTACCCGAGTCGTCGCTACCTCGCCCCGAAAGTTCGCCGCTTCATCGATCTGCTGACGCGAACCATCTGATCCCCGGCGTCGTCCGCGTTCGGACTGGCAATCTGTCAGCGCGAAGCGTTCCGCTATCGAGTGGCCTTCGGCATTCTCGGATCTCCGTCCTCTTCAACAACGGCCATCGGGTTCCTCGGTCATCGGCGGGCCGCAGGTACGAAAAGGGCGGCTCCTTGCGGAGCCGCCCTTTCGTTTCTGTCAGCGCCGCGGGCCAAGCCCGCGTCGTCGGTCGCTGCTGTAGCAGCGCCGGCCGCTCGCGCTGGGTGAGAGCTTGCCGGCAGCTTCGCTGCCGTCTTGCATCAGCGCGAGTAGAACTCGACCACGAGGTTCGGTTCCATCTTCACCGGATAGGGCACTTCGTCCAGCGTCGGAACGCGGGTGAAGGTGACCTTGGTCCCTTCGGCACCGATGTACTCGGGGATGTCACGCTCGGCGAGGGTCTGCGCTTCGAGGACCAGCGCCATTTCCTGCGCCTTGGTGCCCAGCGAGATTTCGTCGCCGACATAGCAGCGACGCGACGCGATGTTGCACTTCACGCCGTTGACGCGGACGTGGCCGTGGCTGACCAGCTGACGCGCGGCCCAGACGGTCGGCGCGAACTTGGCGCGGTACACGATCATGTCGAGGCGCTGTTCGAGCAGGCCGATCAGGTTCTGACCGGTGTCGCCCTTCATGCGCGACGCTTCTTCGTAGGTGCGCTTGAACTGCTTTTCGGTGACGTCGCCGTAATAGCCCTTCAGCTTCTGCTTGGCGCGCAGCTGGGTGCCGAAGTCCGACATCTTGCCCTTGCGGCGCTGACCGTGCTGGCCGGGGCCGTATTCACGCTTGTTGACCGGGCTCTTGGGACGACCCCAGATATTCTCGCCAAGACGGCGATCGAGCTTGTACTTGGCGCTGGAGCGCTTCGACATCGTAAATCCAATGCAATTGCAGTAACGTTTGACCATCCACGCGGACGATCGCGGCTCCCGGTATTCGCCGCCGGCCTTGCGACCGGGGCCACCGCTTCACCGGGAATGCGGGGCCGAATTGCGAAGGGGCGCGCCTAGCCGGATGCCCCGACGGAGTCAAGCTGGACAAGCCGCAGCGCAGCCGCCACAGCGCGGGGCATGACGATCCTGCCCGGCCCCGACTGCACCACCATGACCGACGTCCGTGCCGGCGTCGATCAGGTCGACCGCGAACTGGTCGCGCTGCTGGCGCGGCGCTTTGCCTATATGGACGCCGCCGCCCGCATCAAGCCGGGCCGCGAAGCGGTGCGTGACGAGGCGCGCAAGGCACAGGTGATCGCGAACGCGCGGGCGGCGGCGGCGGAGGCCGGCGTGCCCGATGCGGTGGTCGCCGATCTGTGGGAGCGGCTGGTCGAGGCGTCGATCGGGTATGAGCTGGCGCGGTTCGACGCTACGCGGGGGTAAGGCGGCGGTAGGTTGCTGCGTCACGGGCTGCATTGGCCAGTAACCGTTCGTCCCGAGTAGCCCCTTCGACTGCCTGCCTGCGGCAGTCGCTCAGGACAGGCATTGAGCCTGTCGAAATGGCGTATCGAAGGACCCGTGGCACAAGTGCTTCGATACGGGTCTTCGACTTCGCTCAGCCCCTACTCAGCACGAACGGTCTTGTTTGAAACCGGCCGTTTTGATTGCCGCCCTGGACCCCTGCCGGCGCGGGGGTCCGTGGAATCTGATCCATCCATATCGAATCGGACGTCATCCCAGCGAAGGCTGGGATCTCCCGGTGACAGTATTCGGCAGGAGCCGCTGGAGACCCCAGCCTTTGCCGGGGTGACGTTTCCCGTCGGATGGATCAGCGTCCGGGGGTTTTGTCTCAGTGGTTGTCGCGCGGCAGGCCGCGGGTCTGGGCGATCTGCTGATACGCCTCCGCCCCTTCGAGGATCGCGCCGGTCGACATCTGGCCGACGACCGAGCGCTGGATTTCCTGCCACGGGGTCTGCGAGGCCGGATATTGATAACCACCGGCCGCTTCGAGCTCGCGGCGGCGTGCGGCCAGTTCCTCGTCCGCCAGCAACACGTCGGCGCGGCCCTTGCCCAGATCAATGCGGACGCGGTCGCCGGTGCGCAGCAGCGCCAAGCCGCCGCCCGCCGCCGCTTCGGGCGAGGCGTTGAGGATCGAGGGCGATCCCGACGTGCCCGACTGACGTCCGTCGCCGATGCACGGCAGCGCGCTGATGCCCTCGGTGATGAGGTAGGCGGGCGGGCGCATGTTGACGACCTCGGCGGCACCCGGATAACCGATCGGCCCCGCGCCACGCATGAACATCAGCGTTTCGGGGGTGATGCCGAGCGACGGATCGTCGATACGGTGGTGATAATCCTCGGGGCCATCGAACACGACCGCCGGCCCTTCGAACGCTTCGGGATCGTTCGGGTTGGACAGATAGCGTTCGCGGAATTCGGGACCGATCACGCTGGTCTTCATGACCGCCGCGTCAAACAGATTGCCCTTCAGCACGATGAAGCCGGCTTCTTCCTTGAGCGGCTGGCCGAACGGCCGGATGACCTTTTCGTCCTCGATCGTCGCGTCGCGGCAATTGTCGCCGATCGATTTGCCGTTCACGGTCAGCGCGTCCTCGGCGATCAGGCCCGCACCCATCAGTTCGCGCACGACCGCCGGCACGCCGCCCGCGCGGTAATAATCCTCGCCCAGATATTCGCCGGCGGGTTGCAGGTTGACCAGCAACGGGACCTTGTGGCCCTGTTCCTGCCAATCCTCGATCGGCAGGTCGACACCGATATGGCGGGCGATCGCCGCCAGATGGATCGGGGCGTTGGTCGAACCGCCGATCGCCGAATTGACCTTGATCGCGTTGTGGAACGCGTCCTTGGTCAGGATCTGCGAGGGTTTCAGGTCCTCGCGAACCATGTCGACGATGCGCAGGCCGGTGCGGTACGCGATTTCCTGCCGGTCGCGATACGGCGCGGGGATCGCGGCGGAACCGGGTAGCTGCATCCCGAGCGCCTCGGCCAGCGAGTTCATCGTCGTCGCCGTGCCCATCGTGTTGCAATAGCCGGTCGAGGGCGCGGAGGACGAGACGAGGCGGATGAATTCCTTGTTGTCGATCTCACCGGCGGCCAGCAGCTGGCGCGCCTTCCACACGATCGTCCCCGATCCGGTGCGCTCGCCCTTGTGCCAGCCGTTGAGCATCGGGCCGACCGACAGCGCGATGGCGGGGATGTTGACGGTCGCGGCGGCCATCAGGCACGCCGGCGTCGTCTTGTCGCACCCGATCGTCAGCACCACGCCGTCGAGCGGATAGCCGTACAGCACCTCGACCAGACCCAGATAGGCGAGGTTGCGGTCGAGCCCGGCCGTCGGGCGCTTGCCGGTTTCCTGGATCGGATGGACCGGGAATTCGAGGACGATGCCGCCCGCCTCGCGAATACCTTCGCGCAGCCGCTCGGCCAGCACGAGGTGGTGGCGGTTGCAGGGGCTGAGGTCGCTGCCGGTCTGGGCGATGCCGATGATCGGCCTGCCGGACTGCAGTTCTTCCTGGCTCAGGCCGAAGTTCAGATAGCGCTCGATATAGAGCGCCGTCATGTCGATGTTGTCGGGATTGTCGAACCAGGCGCGGCTACGCAGGGGGGGCATGTCGTTCATGGAAATTCCGGTGCAGCAAGTGGACGGACGAACAAGGGCAATCGGGGGGCAGGCAACGCGGACGACCGAGCCGGGTGCGTGCAGGTGAGTCGGACGCTGCCCGTCTTCACCCTGCTTCCTCCCCGTATCAAGCGCCGTTGACGCCATGCGTTGGCGCATATAGTCAGACAAAATCGAATTGGGCAAGCGATGCGACGGACCAAACCGTCCCGCCAGCCGTAAAATGGGAGAAGACGAGGATGCCGGCCCCAATATCCGCGCGCCAGGGCGCGGTGCCACAAGGCGCGTCGGGCGCCAGTTACGCGCCCGCACTGACGCTGCTGGCCAGCCTGTTCTTCATGTGGGGGTTCATCACCGTCATCAACAACACGCTGCTGCCGCATCTGCGCAGCGTGTTCGACCTGAACTATACCCAGACGACGCTGATCGAAAGCGTGTGGTTCATCGCCTATTTCTTCGCCTCGATCCCCTCGGCCAAGCTGATCGAGCGAATCGGGTATCAGAAGTCGCTGGTCATCGGGTTGCTGGTGATGGCGGCCGGGGCGCTGGGCATGGTGCTCGCCGCCAGCCTGCCCTCCTATGGCGTGACGCTTATCATGCTGTTCGTGATCGCCAGCGGCATCACGCTGCTGCAGGTCGCGGCCAACCCCTATGTCGCGGTGATCGGTCCCTCGGCCACCGCGTCGTCACGGCTCAACCTAGTGCAGGCGATGAACTCGGCGGGCACGATGCTCGCGCCGCTGTTCGGTGCGTATCTGATCCTCGGCCGGTCGAAAGGCGGCACGTCGGAGGCGGGCACGGTGCTGACCCAGGCCGAACGGCTGGCCGACGCGCAGTCGGTGATCCTGCCCTATGTGCTGGTCGCGATCGTGCTGGTCGTGCTGGCGGTCATCATCGCCCGCTTCCCGCTGCCGGCGATGGGATCGTCGACCAGTCGCGTGGCGAAGGAGGAACGCAAGAAGCATTCGCTGTGGAACCACCGCAATCTGGTGTTCGGCGTGCCCGCGATCTTCATCTACCTGATCGCCGAGATCGGCGTCGCCAACCTGTTCGTGAACTTCGTCAGCCAGCCCGACATCGCCAACGTCACCAACGAACTGGCCGGGCGCTACCTGACCTTCCTGTGGGGCGGCATGATGGTCGGCCGGTTCGTCGGCAGCTTCGTGATGCAGAAGGTCGATGCGGGCAAGGTGCTGGCATTCTTCTCGATCGGCGCGTTCGTGGTGATGCTCGGCGCGACGTTCCTGTCGGGACCGGCCGCGATGTGGTCGCTGATCCTCGTCGGGCTGTTCCATTCGATCATGTTCCCGACGATCTTCACGCTGGGCATCAAGGGTCTGGGGCCGCTGACCGAGGAAGGGTCGGGGCTGCTCATCATGGCGATCGCCGGCGGTGCGCTGGTGGTGGTGCAGGGCTGGCTGGCCGACCGGTACGGCCTGCAATGGTCGTTCCTGCTGACCGCCGCCTGCGAACTGTACATCTTGTTCTATGCGGTTTGGGGATCGAAGGTGACCAACCCGATCGACGACGTCCCCGCCGACACCGACGTCTTTGCATAAGGAAACTTCGATGACTCTCCGTCTGTTGCAGCGCGTCGCCCCGTCGCGCGCCGTGATCGCCGCGACCGAAACGGCTGCGCACATCGTCCCCGGCGTCGACAGCGTCCGCGCGCTGGCGCTGCGCGCGATCGATGCCGGCCACAGCATCGCCGACGAGGTCGCGGCGCTGGGGCAGGGCGAGGCGGTCGATATCGCCGCGCTGCTCGATGCCGGTGCGATCGGATCGCCGATCGACCATGAGGACCCGGCGCACGTCATCATGACCGGTACCGGCCTCACCCATCTCGGATCGGCCGAGGGCCGCGACAAGATGCACCGCGCCGCCGCCGAAGCCGCGACCCAGACCGATTCGATGCGGATGTTCCTCGAAGGGGTCGAGGGCGGCAAGCCGGCCGAGGGGCAGGTCGGGCAGCAGCCCGAATGGTTCTACAAGGGCGATGGCGGGCAGATGGTCGCGCCGGGCGGCGACTTCACCATGCCGCATTTCGCGCAGGACGGCGGCGAGGAGCCGGAGCTGGCGGGCATCTATGTGATTGGTTCGGACGGCACGCCGCACCGCATCGGCCTCGCGCTCGCCAACGAATTTTCGGACCATGTGACCGAACGGCACAATTATCTGTGGCTGGCGCACAGCAAGCTGCGGCAGGCATCGGTCGGCCCCGAACTGCTGGTCGGCACGCCGCCCGAGCATATCGAGGGGGCCAGCCGCATCGTCCGGAATGGCGAGACGATCTGGGAAAAGCCGTTCCTGTCGGGCGAGGCGAATATGTCGCACAGCCTGTCGAACCTTGAACATCATCATTTCAAATACGTGCTGTTCCGCCGCCCCGGCGACATCCACGTCCATTTCTTCGGCACGGCGACGCTGTCCTTCTCGGACGGGGTGCGGACCGAGGAAGGCGACGTGTTCGAGATCGAGGCCGCGCCGTTCACGTTGCCGCTGCGCAACCGGCTGACGCGCTCGACGGAAGAGAGTGTGGCGGTGAAGTTGCTCTGATAGTCTCGCCGTTCCGGTGATCTCATCGTCATCCCGGCGCAGGCCGGGATATCGAAAGATGCGCGAACTGACGGCATCCATGGATCCCGGCCTGCGCCGGGATGACGGTTGGGGATTGGTGTGATGCTACGTCGCCCCTTCGTCATTCCCGCGAAGGCGGGAATCCATATCCGCCAACGATCTTGCCTGAGCCGCAACCTTTGGCGTGTATGGCCTCCCGCCTGCGCTGGAATGACGAAGGTACGGGCACGAACCTGCGTTGGAACCGAACGGCCTACTCCAGCAACGGTTCGATTCGGTCGAGCAGCGGCAGCTGGCTCTTCAGCATCAGCGTGCGGGCCTCGGCGACCGGCATCCACCGCGCCGCGTCGACTTCCGGAAAGCTGCGGCGACGGCCGCTGCGGGGGGGCCATTCGATTTCGAACAGGATGCTGGTGATCGCCCCGGTATCGACATCTTGTTCGGCGGCGAAGGCCGATACCGACTTGCCGCCCGCCTGTCGCACCATGCCGAGCGGTTCGAGCGGGCCAGTGACGGTGACGCCCAGTTCCTCGGCCACTTCGCGGCGTGCGGCGTCCTCGACCGCTTCGTCGGGTTCGATCTGCCCCTTGGGAATCTGCCACGCGCCGACATGCCGTCGCGCCCAGAACGGGCCACCGGGATGGACGAGCAGCACCGCCGGCCGGGGCGTTCGACGATAGAGCAGGATGCCGGCGCTATGCTGTGGCATGAAGGAGTCCCCGATTTTTCGGGCGATCGTGACCGTCGCCCTTGGTTGATGGACAGACGCCGCCGACCCATGTTGCGTTCCATCGATGCCGCAACTCGACCTCTTCGCCGCCGAACCGGTGCTGCCCGGGCTGACCCATCGGCCCGGACTGGTGGCGGACGACGAATTGCCGGTGCTGGCGGCGGCGATCGATACCGCGCCGCTCGTCCCCTTCCGGTTCCAGCAATGGACCGGGCTGCGGCGGACGGTGTCCTATGGCTGGCATTATGATTTCGAGCAGGGCCGCGTGGGGCGCGCCGAGCCGATGCCCGACTGGCTGCTGGCGGTGCGCGCGCGGGCGGCGGCGTTCGCCGGGCTACGTCCCGACGCGCTGGTGCAGGCGCTGCTGATCCGGTACGATCCGGGTGCCGGCATCGGCTGGCATCGCGACCGGCCGGTGTTCGAACATGTCGTCGGCCTGTCGATCGGTGCGCCCGCGACGCTGCGCTTCCGACGGCGGCGCGAGGGTGGGTTCGACCGGTTCGCGCTGCCGCTGGTCGCGGGCGGCGCCTATCACCTGACCGGAGAGGCGCGCTGGGACTGGGAACATGGTATCGCCCCGATGGCCGAACCGCGCTGGTCGATCACCTTTCGCAGCCTGACCGAACGGTTTGCACGGAGCTTGCGCGATGCGTGAGTTGAGCCTGCATGTCGTCGGGGCCGACCATCCCAATCGCGGCGGCGGCAACCGCCGGTTCGAGATACTGCTGTGCGCGCCGGGGGAGGCGGTGACGCTGGTCCCCGAACCGCGCAATCCGGTCGACCCGCATGCGGTAATGGTGCTGAGCGCGCGCGGGGTCCAGATCGGCTATCTGACGGCCGACCGCGCGGCATGGATCGTCGGCATGTTGCGCAGCGGACGGGACGTCGCGGCGATCTTTCAACAGGTGACCGCGATGGGCGCGGCAATCCGGATCGCGTTCGATGGCGCGGTGCCGACGCTGCCCCGGCCGGTAGTGGTACAGGCCGATTCCGACCCCGATTTCTGGCCGGACGACCTTCCCCCCGACGATTGAGGGCGATGCGGGCCTGCTTCGCTACCGCGCGATCCAGTGCCTACGCGCGAACCATGCGACGATCACGCCGCTCATGACGACGCACAGCCCGACCACGCCGGCAAAGGCCCATGGTTCGTCGGCAAAGGGAATGCCCTTCACATTCATGCCGAGCAGACCGGTCAGGAAGGTCAGCGGCAGGAAGACCATCGCCGCGATCGCAATCTGCAACGATCGCTGGTCCAACTGTTCGGCGCGCAGGTCAGTCAGCGTCTCATGGATCAGCGCGGCGCGTTCGCGGATCGAATCGACTTCCTCGGCCATGCGGGCGGCGCGGTCGGCGGCGGCGGCGAGGTGCAGGCGGTCGTCCTGTTGCAGCCAGTCGCCCTGCAACTGGCCGAGTTTTTCGAGTGCCGAGCGCTGCGGCACGAGGAATCGGCGATAACCGATCGCGCGGACGCGGGTATGGGTCACCGCGCGCCGCTGTTCGAAGATGCGGGTCGGGTCGAGCGCCTCTTCGCATTCGTCGAGCGTGTCGCCCAGATCGGCGATCAACGGATCGAGCTGTTCGGTGATCGCGCTGGCAAAGGCGACGATCAGGTCGCCGGGATCGGCGACGCCGCCACCTTCGACCCGGTCGACCACCGTATGGAAGGCGGTCAGCCGGCGGCGCGTGACCGAATGGACCCGCCCGGCGCTGGCATAGAGCCGGACCGAGGCGAGCGGATCGGCGCTGCTCAGCACGTCGTCGGACAGGCCGCGCAGGTTGACGAACGCCCCCTTGCCGATCGCGTCGCAGCGCGGTCGCGTCTCGACGGCGGTCAGCGGCTCGATGACATATTCGGGCAAATGGGCATGGTCGCGCAGCCACAGCGCGACCTGATCGCCTTCGCCGTGCAGGTGGATCCACGTGAAGCCGCCCGTCGTATCGATTGCCGTCAGCGGGTCGACCGGCGTCGCCTTGCCCCCCTCGATATGCCATGCCGAGCACGTCATGCGAGATCGATCGTCAGGCCGGGCAGCGGCTCGGCGGGCACGGGTTCCATGATCCGCACGGCATCGGCGCGCGCACGGTCGAGGATCGCCGCCGGCACGTGCGGCGCGTGATGGATGCGGTCGGCCTGTCCCAGCCAGCGGGCCTCGCGCAGCGTCAGGTCGTCGGGATCGGCGGACCGCAGCCGGATCACCGCGACCCGGCCGGCGACCGCTGCGACCCCGTCCAGCCACCGCGCGACCGCATCGTCGGCATGCGGCACCATCGGGTCGAGCGGTCCGCCCGCCGCGATCGCCGCACCGATTGCGCGGCGGCGGTCGCCGCCATCGGGAAAGCGGATACGCAACGCCGCGCGCGCCGCGCCCAGCCCCTCGGCCAGCCGCCCGACCCCGGCGGGCAGGATCGCCTCCAGCCGCTGGCGGATCGCCGCTGCCAGCCCCGCCGACACGCCGCCGGTCGAGATCGCGATCAGGATCGGCGACCGGTCGACGATCGCGGGCAGGGTGAAGTCGCAATCGGCGGGCCGGTCGACGGCGTTGACGAGGATGCCGCGCGCCTTCAGCCCGTCGATCGCCGTGCGCGCCTCGGCATCGTCCTCGACCGCGACCACCGCGATGCGGGCGTGGGCGTCGTCGGCGACGACGGTCAGCCCGCTGCGTTCGAGCAGGCGGCGCTTGGCATCGGCCGGCTCGCCCTCCCCGACAAGGATGACACGCCGCCCGGCGGTGCGCAGCAGGATCGGCAGCCCGTTCACAGCCAGGGCGGCAGGCGATCGGCCTCGGCCAGTGCCGCGATCGGCGGGCGTTCGCGCACGACCGCGAACCGGTCGCCCGCCACCAGCACCTCGGGCACCAGCGCGCGCGAATTGTAGGTGGAGGCCATGGTCGCGCCATACGCGCCGGCGGTCATGAACGCGACCAGATCGTCGGCGGCGACCACATCCATCTCACGACCCAGCGCGAAGGTGTCGCCGGTCTCGCACACCGGGCCGACGATGTTGGTCACGGCACGTTCCCCGGTCGGGCGGACGGCACGGATGTCGTGATAGGCGTCGTACAGGCTGGGGCGCAGCAGGTCGTTCATCGCCGCGTCGACGACGACGAACGGCGCGGTCGCCCCCTGCTTCACGCGGATGACGCGCGACACCAGCACCCCAGCATTGGCAACGATCAACCGACCGGGTTCGAACATCAGCCGTGCGTCCCAGCCGGCGGTCGCGCGGGCGACCATCGCGCCATAGTCGGCCGGGCTGGGCGGCAACGGCCGAACCGGGTCATAGGGTACGCCCAGTCCACCGCCCAGATCGGCATGGGTGATCGTGTGACCGGCGGCGCGCAGTTCGGCGATCAGCGCACCGACCCGGTCGAACGCCTCTGCCAGCGGCACGAGATCGGTGAGCTGGCTGCCGATATGCACCGCGACGCCGCGCACCTGAATACCGGGCAGCGCTGCGGCATGGGCATAGGCGGCGGGGGCGGCATGGTAATCGATGCCGAACTTGTTCTCCTTGCCGCCCGTCGAAATCTTCGCATGGGTGCCGGCGACGACGTCGGGGTTCACCCGGATCGCGATCCGCGCGACCGTGCCGAGGCGGGTGGCGACCGCCGACAGCATGTCGAGTTCGGGTTCCGATTCGACGTTGAACTGGCCGATGCCCGCATTCAGCCCCTGCGCCATTTCGTCGGCGGTCTTGCCGACGCCCGAGAATACGATCTTGTCCGGGTCCATGCCGGCGTCGAGCGCGCGGTACAGCTCACCGCCCGACACGACATCGGCCCCCATGCCGGCGCGGGCGAGCGTCGCCAATACCGCCTTGTTCGGATTGGCCTTTACCGCGAACGCGACCAGCGGTTCGCCGGTGCCGAGCCCGGCCACCGCATCGCGAAACACGCGGACATGCCGTTCGAGCGTCGCGGTCGAATAGACATAGACGGGGGTCCCGACCGCATCGGCGATGGCGGGCAGGCTGACATCCTCGGCATGGAGCGTGCCGTTGCGAAGCGTGAAACAGTCCATGCGCCAGCCTTTAGAACGGCGCGGGCGCAATGAGAATGGCCGAACGTGTCGTTGGTCCGCCTTACCGCGCGGCGAAACCGATCATCTGTTCGACCATCAGCCGCAACTGGCCGTCCGCCTTGTCGATCGCACCATCCTCGACGGTGTTGATCGCTACCCCGATCGGCGTCGGCCAGCCGCGCAGCGCATGGGCGACGGTGCGCAGCGTGCCGAGCGTCGCCACCGCCGCCTGCCACCCGGCGGCGGTCGCCACCAGCCCGACCGGCAGTCCGTCGAAATAGACGCGGTCGTCGCGGCGCAGCATCTCGACATGGTCGAGCGCGTTCTTGACCAGCCCCGACAGCGTACCGTGATAGCCGGGCGACCCGATGATAATCCCGTCGGCATCGCGCAGCGCGCGCAGGAACGACTGGATGCGCGCATTGCTGCCCGCCGTTTCGGGTTCGTAGTTCGGAAAGTCGATCGCCGGCCCGGTCAGGAGCGTCGTGCGCGCACCCAGCGTCGCGGCATGGGTCAGCGCCCGCTCCAGCGCGGCGGCGGTTCCCGAGGTGGGGCGCAGCGTGCCCCCCAGCGCGACGATATGCGGTTGCTTCATGGCCGCAGCGCTAACCGATCATCGCCGCGCTTGCCAGCCTCAACGCGGCCGTACCGCTTCCCATGCCTCGGCGATATCGGTCAGCGACGCGGCGGCGTTCAGGAAGGGGCGTGCATCCTGCCCGATGCTGGCATTGACGATCTGTTCGCGCAAGGACGTGTAGAGCCGCGACAGGGTCTGCGACAGGTCGCCGCCCTTGTCGAAATCGAGACCCGCTTCCAGCGCGAACAGGATCGCGGTCGCACGGGTCACCCGGTCGCTCTTCATCGCATATTGGCGGTTGTCGGTCGCCCACGCCGCCGACCGCAGCGCCCGGACCGCTTCTTCGTACAACAGCGACACCAGCGCGTGCGGGTCCGCGCCGCCGGTGCGCGCGGCAAGGTCGACCGATCGATAGGTCTGGGCGGGATCGCCGGAAAGGGCGGTGGCATAGCGGGTCATTATTCGCTCCGCGTCCACATCTTGATCTGGTTTTCCATGAAGGTCTGCTGTGCCTTGTACGCGGCGACGCGTGCTTCGGACGCCGCGAACTGCTGCGTCATCCGGGTGGAGGTCGTTTCGGTCTGATCGGCGACCTTGGCCTGTTCCTTGGCCAGATTGGTCTGCGCCTCGGCATAGCGCTTGTCGCTCGCGCCCAGCCCCAGCGTCGTGCTCTTCGCCGCAATCGCGATACGGTTGAGCGCGGCGGGCAGGCTCTGGCCGCCCGTCTTGTCGTTGCCGGTACCGGGCACAAACATCGCCTCGACCGCGTCGGGATTGTCGATCAGTGCCGCCGACAGCAAAGCGTCATCGACGCGCAGCGACCCGTCATTGTTGGTCGCGACGCCGATCCGCGCCAACGTCGTCGGGCTGCCGTCGGTCTTGCCGGTCAGGTCGGCGATGCTCAGCTTCTGCAGCGACCGCTTCAGCGACTGCGCGGCCGGGTCGGCGCGCAGGTCGCCGGTGATCGGGTCGGTCGCCTTGTTCACCGACGCCAGCATGTTGTTATACGCCTCGACGACGTTCTTCACCGCCTCCTTCAGCGCGTCGGTCGGTCGCGACGAACTGAGCGTGACCGGGCCGTCGGTCGTCACCGCCTTCAGCTCCAGCTTCACGCCGTCCGCACCGGTAATCGTGTTCGACGCGCTGACCATCGGCACGCCGTCGACGCTGAACACCGCATTGCCCGCGCGGGTCACGACCTCGGCACCGTCGGTGGTGCTGCTGTCGAAATCGACGTTCAGCCGCTCCAGCCCGGGCACCGCGCTGCCGCTGTCGGGGGTGGCGGTCATGGTGAAGGCCTGGTTCGCGCCATCGGTGCTGCGCAGCACCAGTCGCTGGCCATTGGCGTCGTTCACGACGCTGGCGGTCACGCCCGCCTTGGCCGCGGTGATCTTGTCGGCGACCTTCTGCAACGAGGTCGCATCGCCGGCATCGATGGCGATCGGCGGAATCGTCGTGCCGTTCGCGGTGAAGGTGCCGTCCGCGCCGACGCTGCCGAGCTTCAGCTGGAGCGTGCCGGTGCCGACCGACCCGGTGGTGCTGAACGAATCCTTGGTCACCGCCACCTGCGACGTGGCGAGGCGGGCGACGGTCACGCTGGCGTTCAGGCTGGTGACGGTCTTGCCGCTCGCCACCGACACCCTGACCGCCGGACCGCTGCTGCTCAGCTGGGTCTTGAGGCCGCTCGATTCGGCCAGCGTCGTCAGGGCGGTCGCGAATTCGTTGATGCCCGACTTCAATTCGGCGACCGATGAAATCTGCGCGGTCAGCACATCGGATTTCTTGGTCAGCTGCGCGTTCTTGTTGGCGAACTGCGCCTCGACCAGGCTCTTGACCAGCGCGGCGGTGTCGACGCCCGAACCGGCACCCAGCGCGTTGGCAAGGTTCGGAGTCGTGGCCTTGGTCGTCGTCGTCTTGGGAATCGTCGTGGTCGACGCGGTCGCTGTGCTGGTCGTGGTCGCCATCGTCTTCTCCCGCGCACTCTCCCCCTATCAAGCGGCAGCAGCGCGGAAATCTTTAGGGACGTTTAAGCGGAAATCTTTCCGTTTTCATCGAAGCGCGCCTCGGGCGGCACGGTGACCGGCGGCTGGATTCCGCCCGCCTGCCGGTTGACGCCGAAGACGAACGCCAGAACCGTCGCGATGGCGAGATACAGGTCGTCGCGAACCTCCTGCCCCTGCTTGCTGGTGTAATAGACGGCGCGGGCGAGCTGCGGATATTCCAGCATCGGGATCTTCGCTTCCGCCGCCAGTTCGCGGATCGCGAGCGCGGTGGCGCCACGCCCCTTGGCGACCACCACCGGCACC
Source organism: Sphingomonas sp. Leaf62 (assembly GCF_001421915.1). NCBI lineage: Bacteria > Pseudomonadati > Pseudomonadota > Alphaproteobacteria > Sphingomonadales > Sphingomonadaceae > Sphingomonas > Sphingomonas sp. Leaf62. Next base: position 122,558 of record NZ_LMLN01000029.1, read on the forward strand.
TGATCGCGACCGTGTTCGTAGCGCAGCGCGACCGCGAAATGGGTCGGGTTGGTCAGCACGACATGCGCCTCGCCCACCGCCGCCTTGAAACCGCCCTTCAGGATGTCGTGCCGCCGCTGGCGGATCTGCGCCTTCACATGCGGATCGCCGTCGCTTTCCTTATGTTCGTCGCGCACTTCCTGCTTGGTCATCTGCAGACGGCTCATCCGCTGGAAGATCGCCAGCGGTACGTCAAGGCCGGCGATCAGCACCAGCCCGCCCGCCATCACGAACAACAGCGTCAGGAACGTGCCGCCCAGGTCCGAAATCGCCTGTTCGACGTTCGACGACACCAGCCCCATCGAGCTGACCGCCGCCGATTTCAGCATCACATAGCCGATCGCGCCGAGCAGGATGACCTTCAGCAGCGACTTGCCGAGTTCGATCCAGCCCTGCGTCCCGAACACGCGCTTCATGCCCGATGCCGGGTTGATCCGCGACCCCTTGGGGGCCAGCGCGCCGCCGTTGAAGCGGATGCCGGTCAGTCCCGCCTGCGTCACGATGCTGGCGACGACGGCAAAGACCAGCACGCTGCCGACCGGCACCGCCAGCTTCCATCCGGCCTCGACCAGCGGCCGCCAAGGCTGGAAATCCTCGACATCGGCGCGGCCGAACCGGAAGCTGGCGGTCATCACCGCCTTGCACGCGGCGACCAGCGTCGGCCCGAACATCGCCAGCCAGCCGCACCCCGCGAGGATGACCAGCGCGGTGCCCAGTTCCTTGGACTTGAGGACGTCGCCGTCTTCGCGCGCCTTGTCGAGGCGCTTCTGGGTTGGGCTTTCGGTTTTGTCCTCGCTCATCCCAGCACCAGCGTGTGCGCGGCTTCGAGTGCCTCCTGCACGACGACCAGCATGTAATCGGTCATCGCCGGCAATGCGACGAACAGCGCGATGACCCCGACGAACAGGCTGGCGGGCAGGCCGACTGCGAACAGGTTGAGCGCGGGGGCGGAGCGCGACAACATGCCCATGACGAGGTTCAGGCACAGCAGCAGGAACCCGACCGGCAGCGCCAGCAACAGCCCCGACAGGAACGCATAGCCGCCGAAGATCGCGATGTTCTGCAGCTTCGCGGGCGTCAGCCACGCCGCGCCGGGAGGCAGCAGTTCATAGGACCGGACCAGCATGTCGATCAGGATCAGATGCCCGTCGAGCGACAGGAACAGCAACGTCAACAGCACCGACAAGAAGGTCCCTAATGCAGGGCTTTGCGCCCCATTCTGCGGATCAACCATCGCCGCGAAGCCGATGCCCATCGAGATGCCGATGACCTCGGCGGCGATCACCGGCGCGGCGAACGCGATCTGGAGAACGAGCCCGATGGCGAGGCCGACCAGCCCCTCTGCCGCGATGGCGAGGAAGGTGGTGAGCGAAAAGATGTCGGTCGGAATGGCAAAGGCCTGCGCGTGCAGCACCAGCACCGCGATCGCCCCCGACAGCAGCACGCGCACCTGCACCGGCATCGCCACCGCCCCGAACACCGGCGCGATAATGAACGCCGCGCCGACCCGGACCATGGTGAACAGGAGCGCCCAGAGCTGCGGTTCGACCGCAAGGCCGAAGCCTAGCATGGCCGGTTCGCCGCCAACCGTACCCCCGCCTGCGCGGGGGTAAAGCTCGGAATAGGCAAACCGCCAGCTACGCCCACCCCGTCCTTTCGGCGGAGGCCGGAATCCATTGTGTCGGATGCTGTCGAAAGCGCGCGACCGTCGCCCCATCCATGGATTCCGGTCTCCGCCGGAAGGACGGAGGGCGCGCAGGTAGCGGCCGCGAAGATCACCGCACCAGATCCGGAATCCGCTCGAAGATGCTCGTCGTGAAATCGCTGAGCAGCCCGAGGATCAGGCTGCCGAACACCGCAAGGCTGATGCCGACCACCGCCAGCTTCGGCACGAACGACAGCGTCTGTTCGTTGATCGACGTCGCCGCCTGGATCATGCCGAGGATCAGGCCGGCGACCAGCGCCGGGATCAGGATCGGTGCCGCGACCAGCGCCAGCACCCACATCGCCTCGCGCGCGACGGTCATGAAATAGCTCGCGTCCATGCGCGCTAACTCACGAACGACGCGGCAAGGCTGCCCATGGTCAGCGCCCAGCCATCGACCAGCACGAACAGCAGCAATTTGAACGGCAGCGAGATGATCGTCGGCGACAGCATCATCATGCCCAGCGACATCAGGACCGTCGCCACCACCAGATCGACGACGATGAACGGCAGGAAGATCAGGAACGCGATCTGGAACGCGGTCTTCAGCTCGCTGGTGACGAAGGCGGGCAGCAGGATCGAAAACGGCGTGTCGGCGGGCGAGGCGATCGGGCCGCTCTTCGCCATCTGCGCGAACATCGTCACGTCCTTGGTTCGGGTCTGCTTCAGCATGAAGGCGTGGAGCGGCAGGCTGGCGTTCTCGATCATCTGGGTCGAATTGATCTGCCCGGCGGCATAGGGCTTGATCGCGGTATCGTTGATCCGCCCGATCACGGGCGACATCACGAACAGCGACAGGAACAGCGACAGGCCGATCAGCACCTGATTGGGGGGCGACTGTTGCAGCCCCAGCGCCTGGCGCAGCACCGCCAGCACGATGATGATCCGCGTAAAGCTGGTCATCATCAGCAGGATGCTGGGCAGGACCGACAACAGCCCCATGATGATGAGGATCTGCAGCGACAGCGCCATCGGCGCGTCGTTGCCGCCGCCCAGCTGGCCCAGCGCGCGGTCGAGCGCGTCGGCGGCACCGGGGGCAGGGGCGGGCGCGGCCGGCGCCTGTGCCATCGCTGGCACCGCAAGGAACAGCATCAGCGCGATGCCGATCGCCGCGAGTACGAGTTCGAACCGCCAGTTGGCCCGCGTGCGCGACGGGCGCGCAACCTTCACGACGCGTGCGGGGGCGGGCGTCGCCATCATCGCACGCCGCCGCGCAACTGCCGCCGGACGATGGCGCATCCGGGCCAGCAGCGGGTCGAACGTCGTGCTCAACCTGTTCACTTGTCGCCCCGGTCGAGCAGGGTCACGCCGTTACGGCTGACCGAGACCAGCAGCTGCCGGCCCTGAAATTCCAGCACCGCGATCTTGGTGCCGGTCGACACCATCATCGTCTCGCGCACCTTGACCAGCCGCTCCCCCTGATTGCCCGGCATCCGCGCTTCGAGCCGGCGCCACAGATACAGGCAGCCGATCATCAGCCCGCACACCAGCGGCAGCAGGATGACGAGCTTCAGGATGTACGACCACATCATCAGCGGCTGACCCGCTTGTCGGGGCTGACCAGTTCGGTCATCCGCACGCCGAACCGGTCGCCGACGGTCACCACCTCGCCGCGCCCGATCAGCGTGCCGTTGACGAACACGTCGAGCAGTTCGTTGGCACCGCGGTCCAGTTCGATCACGCTCGTTTCACTCAGCGCCAGCAATTCGCGCAGCGTCAGCTGCGTCGACCCGATCTCGACGGTCAGGCGGACGTCGACATCCTGCAACAGCTTGAAATTGGTGGCGAGCGACGCCTCGGCGGGGAAGCCACCGGTCATCTCGTTCATTGGAATTCCTCTTCGAAGCCCGGGTCGATGGAGTTCAGCTTGATCGCGGCCTGCCCGTTGGCGGTGCCGACCGTGCCGGTTCCCAGCCGCCGGTTCGACACCCATACCGGTACCTGCGGCCCGAAATTGATCGGGATGATGTCGCCTTCCTTCAGCTCGAGCAAGGTGGCGAGCGACACGACCGGTTCGGCCAGCACCGACCGGACGGGCAGCTTCACCGTCATCACCGCCCGCGTCAGCCCCGACAGCCATTTGGGATCGGGCGCGCTGCGGCCATGGACCTTGGTCGACAGCTGCGGCGCATGGGGCTTGAGCGCCGCGACCGGATACAGGATGTCGATATAGGTCGGCAGCATCGCATCGCCCGGCTGGATGCCGAACCGCGTCGCGATCACCGCATCCTCGCCGTCGATCGCACCCATCATCGCCGGATTGGCCTCGGGTGTGCCGGGTTCGAAGGCGATGCCGGCCAACGGCCCCCATGCCTCGCCCAGCGGCGCGGCGATCGCGCTCGCCAGCCGGCGCAGCATCGCTTCGGCGGCGGGGGAGAATTCGATCGGCATCGGATTGGGCGCTTCGCCGAACCCGCCGAAGAAGGTGTCGAGCGTTTCGAGCAGGAAGGTACCGTCGATGACGATGATCGCCGGGCTTCCCCCGGTCGACAGCGTCAGCGGCACCCACCCGGTCAGCCCATAGGGACGCCGCGCCGCGCAATAGCCCGCGAACCGGTCGACCTCGACCGGTTCCGACCAGCTCTTGACCCCCTTGCGCAACAGCGGTTCGAACACCTGCCGCAACGACCGCGCCATGCGGGCCGACAGGTGTTCGAGCGCGCGCAGATCGCCGAACGGATTGAGGTTCGCCGCACCCAGGCTCGGCGCATGCGACGCAGCCGCCGTGCGGCGACTCCGTTCGCTGCCTTCGGGCACGGTGGATGGGCTGTTAACCATGGACGTTTACTGAACCACAAACGTGGTAAAATAAACGTTACCGATGCCGCCAAAGCCTTCCTTTTGCTCCAATGTGTCGTTGATCGCCTTCTTCAGGCGCAGCGACAGCTGTTTCTTGCCCTCGGGGGTGAACACCTGATCCTCGGTCGTTTCGCCCAGCGCGAGCAGGATGGCGGAGCGAATCGCGATCTCATGGGTCTTCAGATTCTCGATCACCTTGTTGTCGTACGAGGTGGAGATCGCGACGCCTACCTGAATGAAGTGCGTGCTGTCGGACAGGTTGGAGGTGAATTCCTTCTCCATCGCGTAATAGGTCGATGCCCAGCGATCGCCGCCCTCCATCTCGGGCGTCGGCCGGCTATTCTCGTCGCCATGGGCGGCCTCGCCACCCTCGCCGCCGCCTTCGCCGCCGCCATGACCGCCGCCCTCGCCGCCTTCACCACCGGCACCGGCCTTCACCTCTTCCGATTTCGGGACCAGCTTGGGCAGGTCCTTCTTCTCTTCGGGCGGTTCCTCCTTGCCGTGCTCGCCGCCGCCGCCGATCAGTCCCGACGAGCTGGCATACAGCCCGGCACCGACGCCCCCGCCCAGCAGGACGAGGACGCCGACGACCATGACCAGGATCTTGACCAGCTTGCCCTTCTTCTTGGCCGGCTTTTCTTCCGGCGTTTCCTTGTCGCTCATGTCGTGGTTCCTCAGGCGATGCGTTTATCGGTTCGGGTGGAGGACGCCGGCGTGTCGGCAAAGGTGGAGCGGGGCGCGCGCGGTTGCTGCGACCCCTGATCCTGCGCTTGACGCTGCGATGGCTGTTGCTGCGTGCCGACATCGACCTGCATGCCGCCCAGCTTCAGCCCGCGGGCCTCGGCCATTTGCAGCAGGCGCGGCTGCGCATCGGCGAGCAGGCGGCCGGCATCGGCGTTCTCGCTGCTGAAATGCACATGGACGCGGCCGTCCTCGGTCGTGCGGATCGCGACCTCGACATCGCCCAACGCGTCGGGCGACAGGCGGATGCGGGTTTCGCCCTGCGTCGGCGAGGCGTCGCGCAGCGTCTCGATCCGGTCGATCATTCCCTCCACCCATTGCGGCTGGCGGGTGTCGAGATGCGGTTGCGCGGCGGTGACCGGTGCCGACACGGGGCGCAGCGTCGCGGCGTCGATCGCCGGGGCGGCCGGGGTCGGCAGCGGCGGCGCATCGTCGTCGCGGCGCGGACGCACGGGCGCAGCGTCGGCCAGCGCGACCTCGGCCACGGCTTCGGGGGTGGGTGCGGCCGCGACGCGGGTGACCGGCGGGGCCTTGGTCGGCTGCACGGTCGATGCCGCGACCGACACGACCGGCGCGCCTGCTTCGCCCGCGATCGTCTGTCGATTGGGGGTCAGCGGTTCGGCGATCGGTTGCGCGACGGCCCCGCGTCCGGCCGGCAGCGCGAACGGTACCGTCGGCTGATCGATCAGCACCGTTGCCGGATCGGCCGGACGCGTGGCGGCGTCCGCGACCGGTATGCGTTGCGCGGTGTCGACGACCGGTGCGCGCCCGATCGGCTCGGCGACAGGTGCCGGCGTAACCGGATCGACCATCGGGGCGGCAGGCTTGTCGGCGATCGAGGCCGATGGGGCGGTATCGCGTGCAGCGGCGATCGGACCCGTCCGGCGTGGCGCAGCAATCGGCGCGGCCTGTGCGACGATCTGCGGGGCAACGACCGGCGCGACGTCGGCCGACGAAACGCCCGGCGTCCGGGCGAGCGGCGGCGGAACCGCGACCGGCGCCACCGGATCGGCGGGCGGTGCGGCCGCATCGACGGCGGGCGAGGGGATGTCGATCGCGATCGGCCCGACACCCGGCTGCGGTTGCACGGCGGCATTGCCCGGAGCGATCGGCGCGAACCCGTTGGCGACGGGAGCCTCGGTCTGCCAGTCGGGTCGCACCGGATCGACGGTCGGCGTACCGGGCAACGTGCCAAGTGCCACCGGTGCGAACCGCCGGGTGGGCGCGGAGGGGGGCTCGACGGGTGCCGCACGCTGATGGTCGGGAACGCGGCGATTGCCGGTTGCCAGCGTCGCGCGTGCTGCCGGGGCAGGGCTGCCGTCTGCGACAACCGGCTGCCCCACGGTGGTGGCCTCCTGCGGAACGGTGGCGGCGGTGGCGGTCGGCGTTTCGCGGGTACGAACCGGCTTCAGGCCGTCCACGCCCGGACGCTGGTCGACGATTGGCGTATCCACCGGTGCGCCCGGAACCCGACGGGGCGGCGGCATGGCCGAACCATCGGACGCGGCGGCGCGATCGCCACCGACCATCGCCGGACGCGCGTCCGTCGTTCCCGATGCGGCCGGCGCAGGGCCGGCGCTGGTCGTCACTGCCGGCTCCGTATCCGGCAGCTTCGGGCCGATCCGCTTCATCGCCGGCTCGGCGTCGTCGGGCACCGGCGCGAGAGCGTCGGCGGGCGTCGCGATCATCGGCGGCAGGTCGGGCGGCGCTTGGTCGATCGGCGGCGCATCGGCCGACGCCATGACGACCGGCACGTCGCCGTCCTCGCTCGCATCGGCATCGTCACCATCGGGCGTCGGAACGGCCGGTTCCTCCGCCGCGCGGCGGGCACGTACCGGCAGCGGTGGTGCGAAGCGCGCCGGCATCGGCTGGATCAGTTGTTCGGGCCTCGGTTCGGGCGCGCGGACCGCGACCGGCTCTTCCTCGGGCAGCAGCTTGAGCGCACCCAGCACCCCGGCGGCGGCGATCACCGGCACCGCGTCGCGCACGGTCGGGACCGGCGGTGCGGGATCGGCCGGCACCATCGCGATCGCCTCGCTGGCCGAACCCGGCAGCACCGGCGCGACCACCGGGACGGCCGATACCGGCACGACTGCCGGCGCAGCGACGGTCGTCGTGGTGGCAACCGGCATGGGTACGACCGGCATTGTCGGGACGCCCGTCACCGGCAATGGCTTGCCGCCATCGGCAGCGGCCTGCCGTCCGTCGTCGCCACCCGCCGGAACGATGGTGGCGAACAGCGCGGCAAACGCGTCTGCGGCGGCACCGGCCAGCGGTGCGGCCTGCATCGCCAGCGGGGAAGCGGTACTGGATAGGGCGGTGAGAAGCTGCATAGGTCGATCCGTCAAGCGTTCGACCGGTCGATCAGCAAGGATCGTGCCGATTGGGTCGGCGCACCGGCGGCGCATTTTCCAGCGCGCGGAGTTCGCGGAGAGCGCGGGCGGCATGGGCGCGTTCGAGCAGCTTTTCGACCGCGCTCTGGTCGCGCCTGGCGGTCATCGTCGCCGATCGGGCGCGCTCCAGCCCTTCGTCGGCTTGCACCACCCGCCGGTCGACGACCTGCGCGGTGGCGTGCAGCCGTTCGCGATAATGCGCGGCGGCGCCCAGCCCGGCGGCGGTCGCGCTGGGGGTCGGCACCGGCGACACCGCCTCGGCCAGCTTGTGGATGCGTTCGCGCAGCGCGATCTCGTCGGCGACGCGCGCGGCGGCGCGTGCCTCCTCTGCCTGGGTCAGGTTCAGCTGCATGGTCCGCACGCGCAGCACGCGCGACAGGCGCTTGGCCTTATCCGTCACCGAAGATACCCACCAGCTCGGCGACCGCATCGTCGAGCGAGACGATCTCGTCCGAATCCTGCTTCACATATTCCATCACCGCCGGATGCGCCGCCAGCGCGCCGTCGATCGCGGCGTCGGTGCCGGGGCGATAGGCACCCATCAGCACCAGATCGCGATTTTCCTCGTACGTCGCCAGATGGCGGCGCAGCACCCGCGCGGCGGCCAGATGCGGCCGGTCGGCGATATCGGTCATCACGCGGCTGACCGACGGACCCAGATCGATCGCCGGATACACGCCGCGCTCGGCCAGTTGCCGGCTGAGCACGATATGCCCGTCGAGGATCGACCGCGCCGAATCGACCACCGGATCGCTGTTGTCGTCGCCATCGGCCAGCACGGTATAGATGGCGGTGATCGACCCGCCGGTGCGGACACAGGTGCCCGCCCGCTCGATCAGCCCCGGCAGCATCGCGATGGCGCTGGGCGGATAGCCCCGTGCCGACGCCGGTTCGCCCAGCGCCAGCCCGATCTCGCGCCCGGCATGGGCGACGCGGGTCAGCGAATCGATGATGAGCAGGACCTTCTTGCCCTGTTCGCGAAACGCCTCGGCGATCGCGGTGGCGCGCAGTGCGCCGCGAATGCGCAGCACCGGCGAATGATTGGCCGGCACCGCAACTACGACCGATCGCGCGCGGGCATCGCCCCTCAGCTTGGTTTCGAGGAAGTCGGACACTTCGCGGCTGCGCTCGCCGATCAGGCCGACGACGATCACATCGGCCTTGGCGGCGCGGACCATCATGCCCAGCAGCACCGACTTGCCGACGCCGGAGCCCGCCATGATGCCGACGCGCTGGCCCTGACCGATCGTCAGCAGCCCGTTGATCGCGCGGACACCGACGTCCATCGGCTCCAGCACGCGGCCACGGTCGAGCGGCGACTGGATGCGCCCGGCCAGCGGCCAGCGGCCCGCACCCCGGATCGGACCCTTGCCGTCGATCGGCTTGCCTGCGCCATCGACGACGCGACCGAGCATCGCCTCGCCGACCTCGGCCTCGCCGGGCTTGTCGCCCGGCCGAACCAAGGCACCCGGCAGCAGCGGGGCGGGGCCGCCCAGATTCATCATCAACGTCCGGCCGTTGCGAAACCCGATCGCCTCCGCCTCGACATGGCCGCCGTCGCCGGTGCCGACCTGACACACGGTGCCGACCGGCAGCGACAGCCCGACCGCTTCCATCAACAGCCCGTCATAGGAGGCGAGCCGTCCGGCGACGCGCGGTCGCGGACGGAAATCGGTCGGGGCGAGCGCGCCCAGATAGTCGCCGGCAAAACGGTTCAGCATGATACGGGTACCGGTACGGTTTCGATGGCCGCGCCCAGCTGCTCCAGCCACAGCGACGGGCCGTCCTCGACCACGGTCGACGCGGTTTCGAGGACGAAGCCGCCCCGTTCGACCGCCGGATCGGCGACCGGGAACACCGCCTTGGCCAGCTTGCCCTCGACCAGCGGAATGTCGGCTTCGTGCATCCGCAGGATCGCCGATTCGGCGCTGTCGGCCAGCAGTTCGGCGGCGGCGTCGATGCGCTCGGCCAGCCGGTTGGCCGACACGCCGACCTCGCCGACGATCTGACGGACCAGCGTCAGCACCGTTTGGCGCAGCCGGTCGGCCATCGCCTCGCGGTCGATATGGGTGGCGGTGCCCAGCGCCTCGGTCAGTCGCGCCAGCAAGGCGTGGTCGCGGGCGTGTTCGGACTGGCTGGCGGCGGCGGCGGCGGCCAGACCCTCGGCATAGCCGGCGGCATGCGCCTCGACGGCCGGGTCCAGCGTGGTGGCCGCGACATCGCCGGCATTGGCGCCGAACGGGTCCCAGCCCTCGGTCGGATTGCTGTCGGGATCGGCCGGGCGGAAATGCCGGGGGCCGCTCGTTGCCTGTACAGGGGCCTGTCCCGATGCCGCCGCGCCCGCCGCCGCTGCGCCGAAATCGGCAGGGCGGACCGGCACGACACCGGTTTCGGCGAACGGATCGGGCGCACCGAAGGCGCGGGCGAGGATGTCGGCGGCGGCGACGTGGCGGCTGGCGAAGCCCGCGACGAAGCCGCCGGCGGCGCGGGGGGCGGCGCTCTCAAACATAATCGTCGTCGCCGCCGCCCATCATGATCGTGCCGTCCTTGGCCAGCTGGCGGGCGACGGTGATGACGCCCTTCTGCGCGTCGAGCACCTCGGCCAGCTTCATCGGTCCGCGTGCCTCGATCTCGTCGCGAATGCCGTCGGCGGCGCGCGCCGACATGCAACCCAGGAACCGGTTGCGGCCGGCCTCGTCGACGCCCTTCAGCGCGCGCACCAGCAGGTCGCTGTCGACGTTGCGGATCAGCACGCCCAGATTCTTGTCGTCCATCTCCAGCAGGTTGTCGAAGACGAACAGCTGGTCCTCGATCGCGCGGGCGATGTCGCGGTCGATCTTGGCCAGTTTCGGCATGACCCGGTTCTCGGTCGCCTTGCGCCCCGACGACAGGATGCGCGCGGCATCCTTGGCACCGCCCAGTTGCACGCCGCTCCCGCCCGACCGGCCGGTCGAACGGCGCGACAGCATCGATTTCAGCGTCTCGATCGCCTCGGGCGTGATCGGACCCAGCTTGGCGATGCGGTGCAGGATCTGCGGCTGCGCGGCCTCGGGCAGCCCTTCCAGCACCTGCGCGGCGATGGCGGGGTCGAGATTGGCGAGCAGCACGGCGGCGATCTGCGGATGTTCGTCCTTGATCAGGCTCACGATCTCGCTGGCATCCATCCAGTCGAGCAGCTCGATCTGGCACGCGGTCTCGATCGGGGTGATCTTGGCCAGCACGCTCTCGGCCTTGTCGGCCCCCAGCGCGCGGTTCATCACCGTTTCGATGTGCGGGCGCGGATCGAAGCCGACGGTCGTGCGCTCGCGCGCCTTCTCGACGAAATCGTCGAGCACGACGGTCACCTCGTCCTCGCTGACATCGGCAACGGTGAACATCGCCTTGCCCAGCTGCTGCACCTCTTCGGGGTCCAGTTTCTGGAGGATCGCGGCGGCTTCCTCCTCGCCGACCAGCATCATCAGGACGGCGGCGCGTTCGACGCCGCTATGGATACGGGTGGGGGCGTTCACTGCTTGGCATCCGACTGGATCATGTCCCGCACGGCCAGCGCGGCGCGCGCCGGATTGTCGCGGGTGAAGCCGCGGACCAGACCGACCCGGTCGTCATAGCTGCGCGCCCCTTCCAGCATTTCCATGCTTACCGGCTCGGGCTCGGGCTCGGCGGGCGGCGGGGCGAGCGCGGCCTGTGCGGCGGCTTCCTGTGCGGCGATCCGCGCGGTTTCGGCGGCGGCCTCGGCCTTGCGCTTCTCGTTGATCGCCTTGACCATCGGGCGGACGCCCATGAACAGCACCAGCAGCGCGATGACCAGTGCGGTGCCGTTGCGCGCCGCCATCGGCACCCAGTCGGCATCGTACCATGGCCGCACGACGTCGCCGGCGACCGCATCGGGCGAGAATTTGCGGCTGATGACGGTCACGGTGTCCTGCCGCTGCTGGTTGAAGCCGACCGCCGCCTTCACCAGGTCGTTGATCTGCTGGATCTCGGCCGGGGTACGCGGCTTGCCGCCTTCCGCCTCGCGCAGCAGCACCGCCACCGACAGCCGCTTGATCGCGCCCGGCGCGGCGCGCGTCACCGACACTTCCTTGCCCAGATCATAGGCGCGGTTGAAATTCTCGCTGGTCTTGACCGGCGCGGGTGCCCCCGGCGCGGTGCCCGGCTGCACCGTGGCACCGGACGGACCCGGTGTCGCGGTCGCCAGCGTCGATGCGGCGGGCGCGGTATTGCTCAGCGCACCGGGGATGCCGCCCGGCGTCGTCTCGCCCGGCGTGTTGCCGGCCCACGTCCCCTGTTCGGCACGGACCACGCCCTGCTTGTCATAGCTTTCGCGCGTCGCCTGACTCTCGTCCAGATCGACATCGGCCTGAATCTCGGCCGAGAAATTGCCTGCACCCAAGAGCGGGGTCAGCAGCGTGTTGAGCTGCGCGCGATACTTGTCCTCGATCCGGCGCTGATAATCGATCCGCTCGTCCGACAGCGTGCTGCTGTCGCTGCCGTCGCTCGGCTTGCTCAGCAGCGCGCCCATCTGGTCGATGATCGTCACCTGATCGGGCTTCATCCCCGGCACCGAAGAGGCGACGAGGTTGACGATCGAGCGGACCTGCGCCTGCGTCAGGCTGCGACCGGGTTCGAGGCGGACGATGACCGATGCCGAAGGCTGGGCATTGTCGCGCACGAACACCGACGATTCGGGCATGGCGAGGTGGACGCGCGCATCGGCGACCGATTCGATCTCGCCGATCGACTTGGCCAGCTCGGTCTCGCGTGCCTGGCGCAGCCGCTCGCCCTCGACCGCGCGCGACACGCCCATCGGCAACTGGTCGAGGATCGCATAGCCGCCCGGTGCGGCCTTGGGCAGGTCCTGCCCGGCCAGCAGGATGCGGGCGCGGTGATAATCGTCCTCGCCGACGGTGATCCCGCCCGAATCGTCGACGCTGTTGTCGATCTTCGCGGCCGACAGCGCATCGACGACCGCCTGCTTGTCGCTGTCGGGCAGCTGCGGGAACAGCACGCGCTGTGGCGGGGTGGCCAGCGCCATCCACGCGATCGCCGCCGACAGCACGAGGCCGATGATGAAGATCATCGGCAGGCTGCGCTTGACGGCGGGGTTCTTCATCAATCCGCCGACCTGGGTCAGCGGGTTGGCGAAGCGCGCGGCGGCGGCGGGGGCGGGAACACCGCCTGCACCGGTGGTGGCGAGAGCGTTTTCCATATCAGACCGGCATGCTCATGATGTCCTTGTAGGCGGACAAAAGTTTATTTCTCACCTGCATCGTCGCTTCGAAACCGACCGATGCCTGCTGGCGCGCCATCATCACCTTCGCGATGTCCACGGTCTCGCCGCGTTCGTACATCGCCGACAATTCGCTCGCCTTGTTCTGCTGCGCGTTCACGCCCTTCAGCGCGTCGCCCATCGCATCGGCGAAGCTCGCCGGTTTCGCGGGTTCGGCCGCCGGGGCCGGGGCCGCCGCGACCTGTGCGTTCGCCTTCGACAGCGCCTGATTGCGCTCCAGGATCTGCGCGCGAAGCTGCATCACCCGGTCGACGCCCATCGCGCCGCCGACACCGCCGACGCTCATGCCGAAGCCGCCACGGCATGTGCCGGTGCCAGCGTCTCGCCGGCCTCACGCGCCTTGGCGAGGCGATAGCGCAGCGTGCGTTCCGAAATGCCCAGCCGCCGCGCGGTCTCGACCCGGTTGCCGCCGCATTCCTCCAGCGTCCGGCGGATCGCGGCGAATTCGTGGATCTGCACGATGTTGGTCAGCGTCGCCGCGACCGGTTCGGCGATCCGCGGCTGCGCGGCGGGACCGGCGCGATCGAACACGATGTCGTGCGCCTCGATCCGGTCGCCCATGCCCAGCAGCAGCGCGCGCTGGATCACATTCTCCAGCTCTCGGGCATTGCCGGGCCAGTCGTGGCGCAGCAGCAGCGCCAGCGCCGCGTCCGAGATCCATGGCAGCGTCGCGCGATCGGCGGCATGGCGCACGACCATCGCCGCCGCCAGCGCCGCGATGTCGCCCGGCCGCTCGGCCAGCGCGCGGGTGGTCAGCGGGAACACGCTCAGCCGGTAATAGAGATCGGCGCGGAAGCGGCCGGCGGCGACCTCTTCCTGCAAATCGCGATTGGCGCAGGCGACGACGCGGACATCGACCGCCTCGGCATGGGTCGCGCCGATCGGCACGACTTCGCGTTCCTGCAACACGCGCAGCAGCTTGGCCTGCAGCGGCAGCGGCATCTCGGCGATCTCGTCGAGCAGCAGCGTGCCGCCGTGCGCCGCGCGGAAAAACCCTTCGCCCGCCGCGCCCGCGCCGGTGAACGCGCCCTTCACATGGCCGAACAGCATCGCCTCCAGCATGGTTTCGGGCAGCGCGGCGCAGTTGATCGCGATGAACGGGCCGGCGGCGCGGGTGCTGCCGGCATGGATGGTCCGCGCCAGCACTTCCTTGCCGGTGCCGGTCGGGCCGCCCACCAGCACGGTGATGTCGGCGGCGGCGACGCGGCGGGCCAGCGCCTGCAACGCCAGGCTCTCGGGATCGGCGGCGACCGCTTCATGCCGGCCGCACAGCAGCGCCGCGGCAAAGGCATGGGCCAGTTCGGTGTCGGCATGGGTGTAGCACAGGCGCGCCGGGCGGCCATCGGCGAACGGCGTCGCGGCGACCGGCCCTTCGGCCAGCACCAGCGTGCGCGACGCGATCGGCGGCACCTCGCCCTCCATGATCAGGAACGCATCGGCCGGGCCCGGCTTCTGCCCGGCATTGGCCAGCACGAACCCTTGCGCGCGCAGCGAGGACACGAGCGTGAACTTCGAGGCGAGGACGGCAGCGGATGGATAGATCGAGCGCATCGGTGGTGATTCCCCTGGACGGCACCTCTTTGCCGCCACGCTGGTTAACACCCGGTAAAATCCTGCCTGATTCGGCTCTGTATGCCGCGTGCGCTCCCCCGCGCGCGCGAAGGGCCGATTTTTTCGCTTAAACCCCGCCGACAGCGGCCGTTTCTCCGGGCAGCAGCTTCGTTCCCGCACGCTTCATCAGGGGGGACCACGGGGCGCTGGACGTCAGACCGGAGGAAACACCATGACCGTTATCGGATCCAACATCGGATCGCTTCGCGCCGCCAACGCCTCGACCGCCGCCAACGACGCGCTGAAGATGTCGATGGAGCGCCTGTCGACCGGCAAGCGCATCAACTCGGCCAAGGACGACGCCGCCGGCCTCGCCATCGCCACCCGCATGACCAGCCAGATCAAGACGATGGCCGTCGCCGCCCGCAACGCCAACGACGGCATCTCGATGGCGCAGACCGCTGAAGGCGCGCTGGGCGAAGTCACCAACATGCTGCAGCGCATGAAGGAACTCGCCGGACAGGCCGCCAACGGCTCGCTGGGCACCTCGGAACGCAAGGCGCTGCAGTCGGAAGTCGGCCAGCTGACCGCACAGATCAACGACATCTCGACCAAGACCAACTTCAACGGCATCAACCTGCTCGACGGCTCGGTAAAGGGCGTGACGCTCCAGACCGGTGCGCAGGCAGGTCAGACGACCGCGCTGTCGCTCGCCAATACCTCGGCCAGCGCGCTTGGCCTGAACGGTTATCGCGTCGAGGGTCAGGCGACCACCGGCCGCATCAGCGCCGCCACGATCGGTGCCGCCGATATCCAGATCAACGGCAAGAACGCCTTCGCCGCCGCCCTGACCACGGGCACCGCCGAAACCACGGCCGCCGCGATCAATACCAACACCGGTCAGACCGGCGTGTCGGCATCGGCATACAACACCCTGTCGGGCGGCCCGATCGCTTCGGGCGGCGTCACCAGCACGACCGGCTTCTCGATCGCGGTCGGCGGCGGTACCGCCGTCAACGTGACCGGCGCGACCGGTCAGGAACTGGTCGAAAAGATCAACCGCGACGTCGGCGGTGTCAGCGCGCAGCTCGACAACGAGGGCAAGATCGTCCTGTCGAACGATACCGGCAAGACCATCGTCATCGCCGGTGCCGATGCGGGCAAGGCGGGCTTCACCGCCGGCACCTATGGCGGCTTCGTCGCGCTCAACAGCTCGAACGGTCAGCCGATCGACATCAAGCGCGGGACCTCGGGCGACGCGACCGATCTGGCCGCCATCGGCTTGAACGAAACGAGCTCGCCTACCTCGGTCAAGGGTTCGACGGCAGGCACCTCGGTACTCGACGGGACGGACAACCTCAAAATCAACGGCGTTGCTATCGGTAGCTCGAATGACGCTTCGGCGGCATCGAAGGCAGCGGCGATCAACGCCGTCACCAAGGATAGCGGTGTAACCGCGACCGCAACTACCAAGGCGACCGTCGTCATCGACGCGGCAATGCTTGTCGCGGCAAACGACCTCTATATCAATGGCGCAACTGTTGCGCTGGACGATACGGTCGCGAAGGGCGGTAACGGGGACGGTGCCATCTCGATGTCGGACCTCGTCGGCAACATCAACAAGGCTGGCATCAGCGGCTTGGTGGCGTCGAGCGATACCGACGGTAACTTGGTCCTCACGTCGTCGACTGGCAACGATATCATCCTTCAGGACGGTCCGACCGCCGCAGGTGCGGGTCTTGTGAAGAGCGTCAAGGGCGATGACGGTACGGCAGCTACCGGCACCAACATCGCCGGCGGTCTGACGCTGCGTGGCCGTATTGAACTGAAGTCGGATACCGGTGCGGAAGTTCGCGTCGAAGGCTCGACCGCGTCGCTCGGCAAGGTCGGTCTCGCTGCGCAGGGCGGTGCCAAGGATATGGTCGGCGGCGCGCTGAACGTCACCACGCAGGCGAATGCTTCGACCGCGATGACCGCGATCGACAAGGCGCTCGACAAGGTTTCGTCGATCCGTGGCGATCTGGGTGCCGTGCAGAACCGTCTGCAGGTCACCGTCAACAACCTGACCACCACCTCGTCGAACCTGCAGGAAGCGCGCAGCCGCATCGAAGACACCGACTTCTCGTCGGAATCGACCGCGCTCGCCAAGGCGCAGATCCTCGGCCAGGCATCGACCGCAATGCTGGCGCAGGCCAACCAGTCGCAGCAGGGCGTGCTCAAGCTGCTCGGCTAAGCCCGGCTCCGCTGCCGCCGTTCCCCCTTGCATGAAGGCGGCGGCAGCGGTCCTCCCGTTAACGGGACCGGCCCCCGGCGACGGAAACGTCGCCGGGGGTTTTCGGCGTCCGCCGCACGCGCCCGGACTCTATATATACGGCGCTCCACCGACACGCCGATCGCACCCGGCAAATCCTCCCCGCTCGCGTGGAGGGGGACGTAGCGGCGAACAGCGCCCTGCCGGGGGCAGGGCGCAGCCGCGAAGTCGGTTTGCAGAACGAGCCGGCCCAATATCCGGGCACAGCAAACTCCTCCCCGCCAGCGGGGAGGGGGACCATCCGCAGGATGGTGGAGGGGGATGGCCGCAGGCGAGCCGGCCATGGCATCGAACCGCAAACATCGCGCATTCCGTCCGCGCCCCGCCGTACCCCCGGGCAGGCGGGGGTCCAGAGCCAAGCAAAACNGGGTACGGCGAAAGGTCGCTGATCGGGCGACGTTCGCAAGGGCCAAGATCATGCCCGAGGTACCATGCCGGGCATGAACCGGCCGCGAACCGAACGAACAGGCAGCGTACCAATCGCGGCTTTCCTACAGCCCGCCAATCGGGCCAGGATCAAATCCACACGATCGATCGCGGCACAACGCCTGTCCACCCGCGAACGTCACCCCGGACCTGATCCGGGGTCCCGCTTCTTCTCAACGTCTGTCGAGGCACCACCCCATCGCACCGGGTGTCAGTTGCAACGGAATCGCAACAATGCGAAAAGCGCGGCAAGTGTGACCTTTGTGACCTTTGGACGCAGAAACGGGGCCGGACCTACGCCCAACCCCGCCTAAATATCGAATATCCCAATCACTTACCCCGTCGCGCGCGCCAACGCCTTTTTCAGCTTCTCATGCGCCGATTTCTTGATCTGGCAGATGCGCGCCGCGCCGACGCCCAGCACCTGTCCGATTTCCTCGAGGTTGAGTTCCTCGACATAATAGAGCTGGATCACCTGCGCCTCGCGTTCGGGCAGCGCGGTGATCGCGGCGATCAGGGCCTCGCGCAACTCGCCCTCGGCCAGCGCCTCGAACGCGTCGGGGCCGTCGTCCATGAACCACGGCGCTTCGTCGGTATAGACGTCGTCGATCGAATCGAACTGCACCGACTGGACATCGGCATAGTCGGTCCGGAGCTTGCCCAGCGGCACGTCCAGCCGCCCGGCGATCTCGGCGGGCACCGGCGCGCGGCCCAGTTCCTGCGTCAACGCCGACACCGCCTTCGCATAGTCGCGCCGCCGCTTCATCGCCCCGCGGCTGATCGTCGCCTGCCGCCGCAGTTCGTCGATCATCGCCCCGCGCAGCCGCGTGGCGAGATATTGTTCGAACGTCACCGCGCCGCGATCCTCGAACATCGGCACCGCCTCGACCAGCGCGACCAGACCGATCTGCACCAGATCCTCGACATCGACCATCGTGCTCATATGGCCATGGACGTGCCACGCGATCCGCCGGACCAGCGGCAGGTGCCGCCGGACCAGCGCATCGGCGTCGTTGGGCCGGGTCCGCCGCGTATAGGTCGCGGCGTTCAGCTCGGGCTGCGGAAAGAAGGGGGCGTTCATGCGGGAATGGCCTCCGGTGCGCCGATGACGGCGACGACTTCGACTGCCTTGTCTTCGGGAACTTCGAAGAAGCTCATGACCGGGGTGTCGGGCAGGCACGACTTGACCAGCTTGCGGACGGCGACGCGGATCGACGGTTGCACGACCAGCGCGAACGGCTTGGCCTCCGCCATCAGCGGCTGGGCGGCATGGGTCAGCGCGTCGATGATGCGCCGGCCCAGATCCGGCTCGATCGCGTTGCGCCGCGACGGATCGCCGCGCATCGCCTGTCCCAGCAGCGCCTCCAGTTGCCCTTCGAGCGTCATGACGCGCAGCGGCTCGCGCACGCCGCACAGCTTCTGGATGATGAGCGCACCCAGTTCGGGCCGGATCAGCTCGACGATCTCTTCGGCATCCTGCGTCCGCTGCGCGACGACGGCGATGGCGGCGGCGATGCGGCGGAATTCCTTCAGCGGGATATTCTCGGCCAGCAGCGCGCGCAGCACCTGCGTCAGCGTGGTCAGCGTCAGCGGCTGCGGGCACAGCGCGGCCACCAGGCTCGCGGCACGATCTTTCAGGCCATCGAGCAGCGACTGCACCTCGTCCGGACCCAGCAGCTCGGTCGCGTTGACCGTCAGCACATGGTTCAGATGGGTGGCGACGACCGTCCCGGCATCGACCACCAGATAGCCGGCACCGGTCGCGGCATCGGCATCGCCCGGCTGGATCCAGATCGCGTCGAGGCCGAAGGTCGGGTCCTTGGCGGTCTTGCCCTCCAGAAAGCCGCCGACCGCCTGTCCGGTGTCGAGCGCCAGCATCTCGGTCGCTGACGCCATATCCTCGCCGACGACGACGCCGCCGATCGAGATGCGATAGGTATAGGGGGCGAGGTTGATGTCGTCGCGCACCTTCACCTGCGGCACGACGAAGCCCAGATCCTTGGACAGCTGGCGACGCACCCCGGTGATCCGGCTCATCAGCGGCGCGCCCTTGCGCTCGTCGACCAGCGGCACGAGCCCGTAGCCGATGTCGAGCATGATGTGGCAATTGTCGTTGACCTCGTCCCAGCCGATCTTCGACAGGTCGGCCGGTTCGGGCAGCGCCTCGACCGGCGGGGCGGGGGGCGGCGCATTCTTCTGCTTGGCCAGCTTCCACGATGCGAAGCCGGCGATGCCGGCGGCCGGCGCCAGCACGAGGAACGGCATCCCCGGCAGCATCGCCAGCAGGCCGAGAATGCCTGCGACCGGCGCCCAGGTGCGGTGCGACGCGAACTGCGATCCGATCTGCCCGGCGAGGTCCTGTTGCGAGGTGGAGGTGACGCGGGTGACGATGGCGGCGGCGGCGATCGACAGCAGCAGCGACGGCACCTGCGCGACCAGCGCGTCGCCGATCGCCAGCAGGATATAGGTCTGCGCCGCCTGTCCGACCGCCATCTGGTGGCTGACGACGCCGAGGATCAGGCCGCCGACGATGTTGATGGCAAGGATCAGCAGGCCGGCGACCGCGTCGCCCTTCACGAACTTCGACGAACCGTCCATCGCGCCGTAGAAATCGGCTTCGGCCCCGGTCTCGATGCGCTTGGTCCGCGCTTCGTCGGGGGTGATGAGGCCGGCGTTCAGGTCGGCGTCGATCGCCATCTGCTTGCCGGGCAAGGCGTCGAGGGTGAAGCGCGCCGACACTTCGGACACGCGCCCGGCACCCTTGGTGACGACGATCATGTTGATGATGATCAGGATCGAAAAGACGAAAAGACCGACGACATAGTCGCCGCCGATCAGGAAGCTGCCGAACGCCTCGATGACATGGCCCGCCGCCGCTTCACCCTCATGGCCGTGGACCAGCACGACGCGCGTCGATGCGACGTTGAGGCCGAGGCGGAACAGCGTGGCGAACAGCAGGACCGTGGGGAAGGCGGAGAAGTCGAGCGGCTTCTGCGCATTGAGCGCGACCATAAGCACCGCGATCGAGATCATGATGTTCATGACGAAGAAGATGTCGAGCATGAACGCCGGGATCGGCACGACCATCAGCAGGACGAGCAGCAGGATCGCGCCGGGCAGCGCCGATTGGCGCAGCGCGGGCAGGATGCTTTTCGGATCGCTCAGGATCGCCTGCATCACGCGGCTCCCAGATTGGCGAGGATCGAATAGGCCAGCCGCGCCGATTCAGGCGTCGGGCGATACAGCGAAGCCATCTGCGCCGGGTTCGCCCCGCCAGTGCCGTTCCCGACGCCGCCACGGCCGCGGACCACGTTCAGATTGGCGATGGTCGTCGCCAGCCATGCCTCGTCGCCGCCCTGCGCCTCGTTGCCCATGATGACGTCGCCGCTAAAGCCGTTGAGCATGACGGCGGGCTGCTGCATCCGGTTGACCGGAAAGCCGCCATCCTCGACGCCGCTGCCGCCGCCGGTCTTCGCTCCGCGATCGAGCTTTGCACCCATCCGTTCGTAGATGTCGCCGAGCGAGCGCGGCTGGCCGCCGGGCGCGAAGAAGATCGACCGGTTCGCGCGGGCGGCGGCGGGGAACATTGCCGCCGCCGACCGGTCGGGATTGGCCTGCATCGACGTCAGGAACTGGCGCGCGCCGCCAAGGCCGAGGAAATGCGCCATATACAGGTCGGTGCCGGTCGCGTTGCGGCCCAGCGCGCCTTCCAGTGCGGATTTGTTGTCGGCGGCATGTTCGGCCGCCATCAGCGACGATGCCTGAGGGTCCTTGCGCAATTGCAGGATCGCCTGACGGGTCGCAGGGTCGGCGACATAGTAACGGCCGTTGCTCCCCTGGCGGATGCTGTCCGACGCCCACCCCATGCCGTGCTCGGCACCATGCGCCTTGACCACGCCCAGCCAGCTTTGTTCGACGAACTGATACAGCCCGGTCGCCGAAGAGGTCGCGGCGCGCGCGTTGGTGTGCAGGCCGCTTTCGACCTGTGCCTGACCCAGCAGGAAATTGAAATCGATGCCCGTCCGCGCGCTCGCCGTCGCGATCGCTGCATGGACGTTTGATCTGGCTTCTACCGGAACGACATTCATCGGGCTGTGCTTCGCTTCCCCTGTTCGGGAGAACATTCAGCAAGCAGCGTGCCAGTTTTGCATTTCCAGCGTCCGCCCCACGAAGCGCGCCATCCGCCCCGCCCCGAAACGTCATCCCAGCGCAGGCTGGGATCTTCCGGTGATAGCATCCCGCAAGAGCCGCATGAGACCCCAGCCTTCGCTGGGGTGACGTGCCAGACGGCTGGTGCAGCGCCTACCGATACGCCGTCGCCGCCATGCGCTGCGGCGTGCCGGCAATGCTTGGCCGGTAGGCCGGCAATCCGCCGCCGGTCAGCTGGTCGATGCGCCGCCGGACGTTGGCGGTCATCAGATTGACGTAGATGCGCGCGGTCTCGTTCAGCCGCTGCGCCTCGCGCGCCAGCGTTTCCAGTTCGGCGTCGAGCGGCACGTCGTCGTTGGCGGCAACCGCCTCGATCCCCTGCAGCTTCATCGCCGTCGCGGTTTCCAGCGCGGTGACATCGTTCGCCTGCAACGCGGCGATTTCCGCATGCAGGCTGTCGATGATCTGGATCAGCGCATCACGCCGGTTCATTGCTGTTCCAATCGAGTTTCAGGGCGATGAGCCGGTCGGCGATGGTGGCGGGCGACAACGGGAAACGGCCCTCGGCGATCGCCTTGCGGATCGTCGCGACCCGGTCGGTATCGACCGGTGCCGATGCCGACATGGCGGCCGCCGTCGTGCCCCCCGACAGGATCGCCACGCCGGTCTTCGCCACCGCGCTGTCCGGCGCCGGCGTCGCTGCGGCGCGTGTCTGCCCTTCGGGGCGTGCGATGGCACGCTGCCCGATCGACGATACCGGCCTTGAACCGACTGAATCTACCATGTCCCCGTCCTTCACGAACTGCTGACATGAGGAGAAACGACGCCATGGCGAACTTCTTTAGCAAAAATTACTGCGGATCGATTTTTTGTCGATTTTGCCGTGTCAGCGATCGAAACCGGGCAGGGCGGCGCGGCCCGATTCCATCGCGATCGCCTGGATCGGTGGCTTTGCGGGATCGACCTTCACCATCAACCGGCCACCGACCGGCGCATCGCCCATCGCCACGCCGTCGCGGGTGATCGAAAAGCCCTCGGCCCCGGCTTCGACCATGATCGGGTCGCCGCGGCGGATCACCGGTTCGGGCTTGGCGGGGGCGACGACGGCAACGGCCGGCGCGGGGCGTTCGGGAAGGGCGCGGGCCAGCCGGCGGACCGGGACATAGACCTTCCATGCCGGTGCCATGCAGTTGACGACCACCGCATCCTGCCGTTCCGACAGCCAGCTGAATTGCGGCATCGTGCATTTCGCCAGCTTCAGCCGGGAATCGACGCGCATCTGCGCGCCGCCGTCCATGCCGATGCTGGCACCGGTGAACTGCACGATCGCTTCGTCGAGCTGCGCGGTCGACTGGAAACTCTGCGCCGCGACGGCGGGGGCGGCAGTCAGCAATGCGATGGTCAGGATCGGGCGGATCATCGGTCGGCTCCATTGGCGGGGGCGGCAACCGGCGCCTGCCGGTCGGCAACGGCTTGCCGGTCGCCGGCAAAGCCCAGATCGATCTGGACGCCGCGCGTGCCGGTGGCCGGCGGGGCAAAGGCGAGCTGGTCGGGCTGTACCGCGCCATCGGCGACCAGCGCGGTCGCGACGGTCCGGGCGCGGTCGCTGGCAAGGATCGCGGCGCTGCCGGTCAGCGGGTCGACATCGCCGGCGGTGCCGCCGGTCAGCGTCACCATGACCCGCGGGTCGGTGGCGGCGGTCCGGACGAACTCCACCGTCCGGGCATAGCTGGCCGGCATGGCGGCCGATCCCGTGGCAAAGCCGTCGACGATCCCGCGATCGAGCGTCATCGGCGCGGCATCGGCATCGAACCCGGCGCGGATACCGGCGGTCAGCGCCTTCCGGTCGACCATCTGCGCCGCCTGCAGGAACACGAAGAATCCGACCAGCAACAGCGATAGATCGGCCAGCGTGGTCAGCCATAGCGGCCGGCCGGGGGCGACATCGAACTGCGACATCTTCATTCTGCGGCCTCCCGGAAATGCGGACGTTCGCGGCGGGCCAGCGCGACCAGCGGCCCTTCGAACCGGCTGCGTTCGAACGCCTCGATCCGCGCCATCCGCCGCAGCCGTCCTGCGATCGGCATCCCGATCAGCGCGGCGACGATCGCGCCGTACAGCGTCGACAGCAGCGCGACCGCCATCGCCTTGCCGATCGCGGTCGGATCGGTCATCGCCATGAACATCTGCACCAGCCCGACCAGCGTGCCGATCATGCCCAGCGCCGGTGCCAGTTCGGCGACCGCCGCCCACATGTCGGCGGCGGCGAGGTGGCGCTCGGCACGCGCGGCGTTGCGATGGCTCAGCGTCTCGCCGACCGCATCCGGCCCCGCGCCATCGACGATCGCGGCGATCGCTTCGGCGATATCGGGATCGGCGATCTGCGAACGGTCGAGCGTCAGCACGCCGTGCCGCCGCGCGATCCGTGCCAGCGCGGCGATCTGTTCGATGCCGGCATCGGCGGCAAACGGGCGGCGCGGCAGGGTGGCGATCGCGCGCAGGGCACGACCCAGATCGGCGAACGGCGTGCGGATCGCAATCGTCAGGATGGTGCCGCCGATCACGAACAGGGCGGCCATCGGATCGGCATAGGGGGCGAGCAGCGTCAGGTTCATGCCCGCTGTACTGCAAGGGCAATGCCAGTTTGTGCCCGGCAATGGCTTGCCGGGGCGCGGCGGGCGGTTGCCGCGATCATGGTTAAGGTCGCGCCGATACCGGTCGCGGCACGGGGATGCGTGAAACTGGCACGCGCTTTGCTGTGATCGGTGGGGACGCGCATCCGGCGCGCCGCTTGGGGACTTTGGGCCGATGGCCGACAACGCTCTGTTCGGGATACATGGTGCCGCGCTGGAAGTGCGGGCGCAGCGCATGGGGATGCTGGCGTCGAACATCGCCAACGCATCCACGCCCGGATTCAAGGCGAAGGACGTCGATTTCCGCGCGGCGCTGGCCGGGGCGGAACGCGGCGGCAATGTCGACGGCGCGATCGACCGCAACACGCTGTACCGCCTGCCGCTCCAGCCCTCGATGGATGGCAACACCGTCGAACTGGCGACCGAACAGACCGCGTTCGCGGAAAACGCGGTGGCGTATCAGACGACGCTCGCGTTCCTGAACGGCCGCATCTCCACCATCACCCGCGCGTTGAAGGGGGAATAAGCGATGGCTGCTCCGATGAGTATCTTCGAGGTATCGGGCCGCGCGATGTCCGCACAGCTCGTGCGGATGAATACCACCGCGTCGAACCTCGCCAACGCCGGCGCGGTCGCGACGACCGAGGCGACCGCCTATCGCACGATGAAGCCGGTGTTCCGCACCAGCTTCGACGCCGCCAGCGGCCTCGCCACCGTCGATGCCCGGCAGATCGTGCAGGCGGGCGAGACCCCGGCCAAGCGCTACGACCCGAGCAACCCGCTGGCCGATCCCGAAGGCAATGTCTGGGAAGCGGCCGTCGACGAACCGCGCGAGCTGGTCGACATGCTCGACGCCGCCCGCACCTATCAGAACAACGTCGAAGTGATGTCGACCGCCAAGTCGCTCATCACCGAAACCCTCCGTCTGGGACGCTGATCATGGCCACCACCTCGGTCCAGAATATTCCGCAACTCGACGCCGCGAAACAGGCGGCGGCAAAGTCCAAACTGGGCCAGCGCTCGCTGGGTCAGGATGACTTCCTCCGCCTGATGACCGCGCAGCTTCAATATCAGGATCCCTTCAACCCCACCGACAACGGCCAGATGGTCGCACAGATGGCGCAATTCTCGTCGTTGTCGGGGATTACCGAGATGAGCTCGACGCTCAAGACGCTGGCCAACAAGATCGGTGGCAACGGCACCAGCGATGCGGTGTCGTGGATCGGCAAGGCGGTGCTGACCGACAGCCCGACCGCGACCGCCGACAATAACGGCAACGTCAACGGCGCGGTCGAACTCGACGCCGATGCCGCCAAGGTCCAGCTGGAGATCCGCGACGCCAGCGGCGTGGTCGCGCGCACCGTGTCGATGGGCCCGCAGCCCAAGGGCATGGTCGATTACCAGTGGGACGGCACGACCGACAGCGGCACCCCCGCCGGTGCCGGCCCCTACACCATCGCGGTCGCCGCATCGGATACGAGCGGCGTCGTGGTCAAGGCCCGCAACCTCGCCTGGACGGGCGTGTCCTCGGTCATGCCGAACGGCGGCAAGCCGACGCTGACGCTGTCGAACGGGTCGCAGGTCGCGGCCGACACCGTCCGCAAGATCGCCTGATCCCTAACTTTACGAATTCACGCAGGAGCCTAGCATGTCCTTCTATACCTCGCTGTCCGGCCTGAAGGCCTCTCAGGTCGACATGGCGTCGATCGCGCACAACCTTGCCAACGTCGGCACCACCGGCTTCAAGAAGAGCCGCGCCGAATTCGCCGACGTGATCGCGTCGAACCTCGCCGTCGCGCCGACGCAGATGGTCGGTTCGGGTACGGTGGTGAAGGGCAATCGCCAGCAGTTCGGCGAAGGCAACCTCGTCCAGTCTTCCTCGTCGCTCGACATCGCGATCGCCGGCGACGGTTTCTTCACGCTGAAGCCCGATCCCAACAAGCAGGGTCTGGCCTTCACCCGCAACGGTTCGCTGCGCGTCGATTCGAACCAGTTCGTCACCGATGCGCAGGGCGCGCGGTTGCAGGTCTATCCGGTCGATGGAAACGGCAACGTTATCGCGACGACGCGTGAATCGCTGACCGATCTCGTACTCGCCGGAACCTCCGGCAAGCCGAAGGGCACTGACAATGTGACGCTTGGTCTTAATATGAACGCACGTTCGGTCGTTCCGGCGACTAGCGACTTCAGCCGGTTCGATTCCAGCAGCTACAACGAAGCGATCTCGACGACCGTGTATGACGGCGCCGGCAATCCGATGACGATGACGACCTATCTGAAGCGGACGACGCCACCGGTCGTTACCGTGCCCCCCGCTGCCGAGGATCTGTCGAGCACCTGGGAGGCACACAGCTTCGTCGGCGACAAGCCGATGACCGTTGGCACCGGTGCCGCCGAGACCCCGGTGGTTACGGTCCAATTCAATGCCGCCGGTCAACTTGCCGCGCCGGTCGTCAGCACCTTCAACTCGTTCATGCCGCCGAGCGGCGTGGCCCAGCAGCAGATCAAGCTGACCGTACCGGTCACGACCGAATCGACCACCAAGCCGTTCAAGGTCGCGCAGCAGCTGCAGGACGGTGTCGAGGTCGGCCGTCTGCAGGGCGTCACGATCAACGAAAAGGGCGTCGTCACCGCCAGCTATTCGAACGGCGATACGAAACCGCTCGGCCAGGTCGCGATCGTCAACTTCTCGAACGCGTCGGGCCTGCGCCAGATGGGCAACAGCAACTGGCAGGCGACCGGCCTGTCGGGCGATCCGACCTTTGCCAGCTCGGGCGAAAACGGCGCGGGCTCGCTGATGTCGGGCATGATCGAAGGGTCGAACGTCGACATCACCGAGGAACTGGTCGGCCTGATCGCCGCACAGCGCAACTTCCAGGCGAACTCGAAGGCGCTCGATACCTCGAACCAGATCACGCGCTCGATTCTCGATCTGCGCGCCTGATGGAACTGGCATGGCCCTTGCTGTGAAGCAGGGGTCATAACACGGAGGCTTCGATGGACCGGCTGGTCTACACCGCGATGTCGGGATTGCGCGGGCACATGGCGTCGCAGGCCACGATCGCGAACAACATCGCGAACGGGTCGACGATCGGCTATCGTGCCGACAAGGTCGATTTCGAACAGTTGTTGCTCAAGGGCAAGAACGGCGAACTCGAATCGCGCTCGCCTTCGTCGGAGGAGGTGCGCGACATGGACCGGCGGGCGGGGGCGATCCTCGCCACCGGTCGCTCGCTCGACGTCGCGGTCGAGGGCGATGCGTGGATGGCGGTGCAGGGGCCGGACGGCACCGAAGCCTATACCCGCCGCGGCGACCTGCAGGTTACTGCCGCCGGCACGCTGGAGACCGGCGATCGCTTGCCGGTCATGGGGGTGGGCGGTCCGATCACCGTGCCGCCCAGCCAGTCGATCAACATCACCGCCGATGGTCGCGTGATGATCGTGCCGCAGGGCGCGCCGCCCGGTACGCCCGATCAGGAAGTCGGCCAGATCAAGCTGGTCAGCACCGCCGGCAGCGACACGGTCAAGGGCATCGACAATCTGCTGCACGTCCGTGGCGGCGGCACCCTGCCCGGCGACATGACCGCCAAGGTCCGCGGCGGCGCGCTCGAACAATCGAACGTCAACATGACGCAGGCGCTGGTCGACATGATCGAGAACCAGCGGTCCTACGAAGTGCAGGCCGGCATGCTGAAGCAGGCGAAGGAAATGGATGAAGCCTCCGCCAACCTGATGCGCGTCCAGAGTTAAGGGGAACACGACATGGCCAATGCAGCACTGCATATCGCGCGCACCGGGCTGGATGCCCAGGATACGCGGATGCGCGTCATCTCGAACAACCTGGCGAACGTCAACACGACCGGGTTCAAGCGCGACCGCGCGTCGTTCGAGGCGATGAGCTATCAGATCATCACCGCGCAGGGGGCCGCCTCGACGCAGGAATCGCGCTACGCCACCGGCCTGAACCTCGGCACGGGTGTCCGCGTGCAGGGGACCGCGAGCATCCAGACGCAGGGATCGCTCGCCACGACCGGCAACGCGCTCGACGTCGCACTGGAAGGCGACGGCTTCTTTCAGGTGCAGCTGCCCGGCGGCCAGATCGGCTATACCCGCGCCGGCAATTTCACGCGCTCCGCCGAAGGGTTGCTGGTCACCACCGACGGACATCAGGTGATGCCCGGCATCACCCTGCCCGAGGGCGCGACCTCGATCACGATCGGCGGTGACGGCACCGTCAGCGCGACCATCCCCAACCAGACCGAAGCGACCCCCGTCGGGCAGATTCAGGTCGCGAGTTTCGCCAATCCCGCGGGATTGCAACCGGCCGGGGACAATTTCCTGACCGAAACCGGTGCGTCGGGCGCGGCGCAGCTCGGTGTCGCCGGCCTCGAGGGTCGCGGACGCATCCGGCAGGGGATGCTCGAAAGCTCGAACGTCAACGTCGTCGAGGAACTCGTCGACATGATCGAGACGCAGCGCGCCTATGAGGTCAATTCGAAGATGATCTCGGCCACCGACGAGATGCTGAAATATGTCAATCAGAACATCTGACGCCGCGCGCGCCGTCGCGCTCGCCATCGTGGTGCTGGCAGCCATGCCGGCAGATGCCCGCCCCCTGTTCGGCAGGAAATTGCCGCGCGAATCCTACGCCGCCACCCCGCCCGCCGCGCCGGTCGTTCCGGTCGTCGCGACCGGCGCGATCTTTCAGGTCGAGCAGGGCTATGCCGCGCTGTACGAGGGATGGCGCGCGCGCAAGGTCGGCGATCCGCTGACCATCAGTCTCGTCGAGCGCACCAGCGCGTCGAAATCGGCCGGATCGAAGCTCGACAGCAATGGCGGCTTCTCGATCACGCCGCCCTCGGTCGGGCCGCTGTCGTTCGACCCCAATATCGCCAAGGCATCGGGCGGCCGCAATTTCGGCGGTACCGGATCGTCGGATCAGACCAACGCGCTGTCGGGCGAATTGTCGGTCACCGTCGCCGAAGTCTATCCCAACGGTACGATGCTGGTGCAGGGGCAGAAGCGGGTGACGCTGAGCCGCGGGGATGAGGTCGTCGCGATCAAGGGGATCGTCCGCATCGCCGATGTCGATGCGAACAACCGCGTGCCGTCGACCCGCGTGGCCGATGCCCGCATTTCCTACACCGGCAAGGGCGATGTCGCCCGCGCCAGCCGGCAGGGGTGGCTCAGCCGCTTCTTCCAGGTCGTCAGCCCGTTCTAGGACTGTCCATGCGCTTCCTGCTCGCCATTTTCGCCGCCCTCCTGATGATCGCGCCCGCCTCGGCGGAGCGGGTCAAGGACCTTGGCCGTTTTCAGGGCATCCGGTCGAACCAGTTGACCGGCTACGGCATCGTCGTCGGCCTGCCCGGCACCGGCGACGACAATCTCGAATATACCGTACAGTCGGTGAAGGCGATCGCCTCGCGCATGGGACTGCAACTGCCGCCCGGCGCCAATCCGGGGATGAAGAACGCGGCGGTCGTGCTGATCACTGCCGAACTGCCGCCCTTCGCCAAGCCTGGCCAGCGGCTCGACGTGACGGTTGCCTCGATGGGCAAGGCCAAGTCGTTGCGCGGCGGTGCGCTGATCATGACCCCGCTGCTGGGTGCCGATGGTCAAATTTACGCCATGGCGCAGGGCAATCTCGCGGTCGGCGGTCTGGGTGCCGAGGGTGCCGACGGATCGAAGATCGTCGTCAACATCCCGTCGACCGGCCGTATCCCCGAAGGGGCGACGGTCGAACGCATGGTCGACACCGGCTTCGCGACCGCCCCCACGCTGACCTTCAATCTGGCGCAGGCCGATTTCACCACTGCGCAGAATGTCGCGGGTGCGATCAACCGGCGCTTCGGCGCGGGCACCGCGACCGCGATCGACGCGGTGTCGGTCGCGCTGCGTGCCGCACCCGGTGCCGACACCCGCGCGATGCTGATGAGCGAGGTCGAGAATATTCCCGTAGAATCGGCCGAGACCGCCGCACGCGTCATCGTCAACGCCCGCACCGGTACGGTCGTCATCAACTCGGCGGTGCGGGTCGCGCCCTCTGCGGTGACGCACGGCAAGCTGACGGTGAAGATCGACGAAAACCAGCGCGTCAGCCAACCCGCCCCGTTGAGCCAAGGCCAGACCGCCGTCGAACAGAAGAGCGGCGTCACGGTCGAGCAGGAGGTCAAGCCGATGTTCGTGCTCGCGCCCGGTCCCAAGCTGGCCGATGTCGTGAAGGCGATCAACGCGATCGGCGCATCGCCCGCCGATCTGGTCGCGATCCTCGAAGCCCTGAAGGAAGCGGGTGCGCTGAAGGCGGAGCTGGTAGTCCTGTGAGCGTGATCGGCGCGACGACCCGCGTCGGGGTCGACACCACCCGCATCGGCAACAAGGACAATCTGAAGGCGGCCGGACAGCGGTTCGAATCGGTCTTCACCGGCATGATGCTGAAATCGATGCGGCAGGCGAAGCTGGCCGACACCCTGTTCGACAACAAGGCCGCCGGTCAGTTCCGCGATATGTGGGACCAGAAGGTCGCCGAAAACATGTCGGTCACGACGCCGCTGGGAATCGGCAAGGCGATGACCGAGTTTCTCGCCCGGTCACAGATGGTTAACGTGGCCGATGCCAATAATCCCGCTCAAGCCCGGACCGATTCGGTCGTTACTTCGGGTGAAGGGAAGAGCGGATGAGCGACCTGCTGTCGATCGGGGCAAGCGGGGTCAGGGCGTATCAATCGTCGCTGACCACGACGTCGGACAATATCGCGAACGCCGGCACCACCGGGTATGTTCGGCGGACGACGTCGCTTGCCGAAATCGGCGTGGGTTCGTCGCGGCAGATTTCTGGCAGCGGGGTGACCGTTACCGGCGTCGCGCGGGCCGCCGACGTCTTCCGGTCGCAGGAAGTGCGCCAGTCGACCTCCGACGTGTCGCGCAGCGATGGCGGCATCGTGTGGATGGCGCGGATCGAGGATGCGCTGACCAGCCGCGCGCTGACCGATCGCATGACTGCCTTCTTCAACAGCGCCACGGCCCTGTCCGCCGACCCGTCGGCCGATGCGCCGCGCCGGTCGATGCTCGAATCGGCGGAAAGCGTCGCGCAGGCGTTTTCGGGCACGATCGGCGCGCTCGACGAAACGGCCGGCAATCTCGACCTCAATGCCGATAACGCGGTCAGCAAGCTCAGCAACAATGCGGCAGTGCTGGCCCGGATCAACGACGGTCTGTCGCGGGTTTCGAAGGGATCGACGGGCGAGGCGCAGCTGCTCGATCAGCGCGACCTGATGCTCGACGAGATGAGCGAGATGACCGACATCGACGTCAAGTTCGATACGACCGGTCGGGTAACGGTGCGGGCGGGCGGCGCGGATGGCCCGCTGATGGTCCACGGGATCGAGGCGTCGACGGTCCGGTTCGAACGCGACGAAGACGGCGCGCCGGTGTTCACGACCATGCGTGGCGGCACCGAAAGCATTTTGATCCCGCGCGGCGGCGCGCTGGCCGGTATGGTCGACGGCGCCAAGCGGATCAGCGACATGCGCAAGGAGGTGGTCGATGTCGCCACCGATTTCGTCATGGACGTCAACGGCGCGCTCGCCAGCGGCGAGGATCTGAACGCCGCTGCCGGTGCGCCGATGTTCGCGATGGAACCGACCGGGCGCGTGACCCGCATCATGGGCGACCCGGCCAAGATCGCGGCGGCGACGGCGGGGCAGGGGCCGCGCGACAGCGGCAACCTGTCGAAGCTGTTCGACGCCCGCCGCAACGGCCTGTTCGAACAGCGGGTGGTCGCACTGCAATCGAGCAACGGGTCGGCACTGAACGCGCGCAAGACCATTGCCGAGGCACAGGGTGCGATCCGCGATTCGGCGGTCGACGCGCGCGATTCGGCGGCGGGCGTGAACCTCGACCAGGAAGCGGTGAACCTGATGCGTTTCCAGCAGGCCTATCAGGCGTCGAGCCGCGTAATCCAGGTCGCGCGCGAAACGTTCGATACGCTGTTCGCGATCCGATAGGACGACCGATGCAAATCTCCACCGCCAACTTCTACAATCGCGCCACGAACCAGATGACGCGGCTGAACGGCGACCTCAACCGGCTGAACACCGAATTGTCGACGCAGAAGCATTTGAAAGTCGCGTCGCAGGACTCGGCGGCGTGGATGATGCTGGGCGGGATCAAGAAGGACGAGGCGGACTCGAACGCCTTCCGATCCAACATCACCTTGTCGCGCGGATTGCTGGCGCAGGCCGATACGGCGCTGGGCAACGCCGACGAACGGCTGGTGCGCGTTCGCGAACTGACCGTTCGCGCGGGCAGCGATACGCTGAATGCCAAGGACAAGGTGGCGATCGCGACCGAACTCGATCAGATTCGCGAAGGCCTGCTGGCGATCGCCAACGGTCGCGACGTGCGCAATCATCCGGTGTTCGGCGGGACCGGCGACGTGGCCTTCGCCAAGGACGCGACGACCGGCGAGATCACCTATACCGGCAACGCATCGGTCGCGAACGTCCGCATCGGCGAGGCGAGCGAGATGCAGGTCGGCATCGATGGCAGCCGGGTGTTCAGCGGGGCCAATGGCGGTGTCGACATCTTTGCGTTGATCGACGATCTGAAGACGGCGATGGAGATGCCGACCGACAAGCCGGTGGTCGATCCGGCGGTACCGGTCGACCCGGACGCCCCGGCCTTCGACGTCGACGCCGCTCGAAAAGCCTATTCGGCGAAGATCGGCACTGCACTGGGCAAGCTGGATACGGCCGAGGCACAGGTGACGGCGGCGCGTGCCGCCAACGGCGCGCGCGCGGCACGGCTGGAGATCGAATCGAGCCAGCTGGAAAATATCGGCATCGACCGTGAGGAAGCGCGCAGCGCGCTGGAAGATACCGACATTTCGACGACGATGGTCGAGTTTCAGAAGACGTTGACGATTCTCAGCGCAACGCAGGCCAGCATTTCCAAGTTGGCGGGCATGTCGCTGTTCAACTATCTGAAGTGACGGCAATGAACCTCGCCCGACGGTAAATTGTCGGGTGGTAACGATTTCTCGACGTCTATCGGCCACAAGGGACGGGTGATGCGACGCAGACAGCGGCGCAACGGATCGTAACCCAGGGGCAAGCGCCATATGTTTCCGGCCATCGGCTTCGTCGTCCTTCTCGTCATGGTGTTCGGCGGGTTCGCCTTCACCGGTGGCGATCTTGGACCCGTGCTGCACGCCCTGCCGCACGAAATGCTCATCATCGGCGGCGCGGCGGTGGGCGCGCTGATCATCGGCAATTCGGGTCGCGAGCTGAAGGGCATGGGCGGCGGCTTCATGAAGGTGCTGAAAGGCCCCAAGTACAAGAAGCAGGATTATCTCGACGCGATCTTCCTCGTGTCGAAGCTGATGAAGATGCTGCGCGCCGAAGGACCGATCGCGCTCGAACCCCATGTCGAGGACCCGAAATCATCGTCGGTGTTCGGCGAATATCCGCGGCTGGTGAAGGACCATACGCTGGTCAACCTGATCGCCGATACGCTGCGTCTCGTCGTCGTGTCGTCGGGTACGCTCGACGTCCATGCGGTCGAGGAGGTCATGGATAACGCCATCAAGACCCATCACCACGAGGAACAGGGACCGCAGGCGACGTTGCAGGGCCTTGCCGACGCGCTGCCTGCGCTCGGCATCGTCGCGGCGGTGCTCGGCGTGGTCAAGACGATGGGATCGATCGACAAGCCGCCGTCGGTCCTGGGCGGCATGATCGGGTCGGCGCTGGTCGGTACCTTTCTCGGCATTCTGCTCGCCTACGGTCTGGTCGGACCGCTGGCCGGCCGGTTGCAGCAGGTGATCGACGCCGATGCCGCCATCTATCACACCGTCAAGCAGATCATCATCGCCTCGCTCCACGGCCATCCGCAGCCGCTGGTGATCGAAGCGGCGCGTTCGGGCATCCCGCACCACAACCAGCCCGGTTTCGCCGAAGTCTTCGACGGCCTGCGCGGACGCTGATCCCATGGCGAAGGCACCCCACGGCAATAATCAGCCGCCCCCCGTCATCATCGTCAAGAAGATCATCGCCGAGGGCCATGGCGGCCATCACGGCGGTGCGTGGAAGGTCGCCTATGCCGACTTCGTGACGGCGATGATGGCGTTCTTCCTGCTGATGTGGCTGCTGGGTGCCACCACCGAGAAGCAGCGCAAGGGACTGGCCGATTACTTCACCCCCTCGCTGGTCACGGTGAAGGCCGGTGCAGCGGGATCGAACGGGCTGTTCGGCGGCGAATCGATCGTCGACAAGGACAGCTATCCGCACCGCGCCGCGCAGACGGGCACGCGGTCGCTGACCATCCCGGTCGATGCCAATGGCGGCGAAAAGGCCGGTTCGGGCGAAAAAGGCCGGCTGAAGAACAAGGCCGAAATGGCCGAGGCCGATCGCAAGGCGTTCGACAAGGTGAAGCGCGAACTGAAACAGAAGCTGCAAGCCAGCCTAGAACTGCGCAAGCTCGCCAATAATGTCCGGGTCGTGCCGACGCATGACGGCGTGCGGATCGATCTGGTCGACAATGCCGATTATTCGATGTTCTCGCTGGGCACGACCGCGCTTGCCCCCGAAGCGTCGAAGCTGATGGCGCTGATCGCCGAGACGGTAAAGGACCTGCCCAACACGATCATGATCCGGGGGCATACCGATTCGATCGCCTATGGCCGGCGCGAGACGATGAACAACTGGATGCTGTCATCGGGCCGGGCGGAGGCGACGCGGCGCCGCCTCGCGGTGGCCGGGGTCGGCGAACGCCGCTTCGAACGGATCGAGGGCGTGGCCGATCGCGAGCCGATGGTCGCCAAGGACCCCTATGATCCGCGCAACCGCCGCGTCGCGATCACGCTGCTCTATCAGGAAACGGCCGGGTTCGGCGGGCGTCGCATGGCCAGCACCGACAGCGACGCCCCCGCGCGGGCCGATGTACCGCGCCCCGGCGTCGAACACGCCGAAGGAGAGCGTTCGGAGGCGCATTGATCGGGCGGATCAGAAGAACAGCTTGCGGAAGGTCAGCCGCACGACGCGCCCGGTCGCATCGCGATAGCCGGGCTGATAGTTGATCGGCACCACGCCGTTGGCGTCGGTCACCCGCTGGCGCGCATTGAACAGATTGTCGACACCGATGCTGATCCGCGCGCCGCGCAGCCAGCGATTGTCGCGGACCAGTCCGGGTTGCTGGCCCAGTTCGATCCACGACCGCAGCCCGACCCGCGCGAGACCGCCGAAATCGAGCGTCTGGCCGGTGCCGTTGGCACCGCCATTGACCTCGGTCCCCGACTGCCAGTTGACGGTCACCCGCGCGCCCAGCCCGTCGCGAACATAGCCGCCGTTGAAATCGATCTGGTGGCGCGGGGTGCCGCCATTGTCGTCGACCGCCGACCCGTTCAGCAGGTCGAGTTCGGGCAGGCCGGACCGGATCACGATCGTGTCGGTCAGGTTCACGCTATGATAGACGCCGAACCACAGCCGGCCGCCGCCACCGCCACCGCCCCCGAAACCGCCGCGCCCGCCACCGCCGCCGCCGAACCCGCCGGGGCCGCCAAAGCCACGTCCGGCGCCACCCGGACCACCGCCGCCCGGCCCGCGTCCTTCGCCGGCACCGGGCGGTGGCGGCGGCGCACCGGCCGCTTCCGCTGCTTCCCGCTCGGCCCGGCGGCGTTCCATGAAGGCGCGCCGCTCGGCCTCGGCCGCGCGCGAACGGGCGGTGGTGATCCGTTTGGCGAAGTTGACGCCGTAGCGCAGCACGCTGCTGTCGGCGCGCGCGAAATTGACCGGGCGTCCATCGACGCGGGTCAGGACGCCGCTGACCGGATCGCGGGTGAAGCGATCGGGAAAAGCGTCCTGAATCTCGGCGGTGATCGTCGGGAAGGTGCGGATCGGGTTGTCGGTGTGGTTGTTGGTATAATCGAACTGGAACGAGATATCGCGCTCGCTCCACGGCTTCAGGTTCACCCCCAGTTTCAGGACGCGGCTGTCGCTTTGCACCAGATCGGGGTTGCCGCCGCTGATCGCGGTGACGTCGACCGTCTGGCCGAGGACATAGTCGAAGCGGCGGACGAAGGGCGTGGTGATGAACGGGTTGCCAAGCTGCTGCTGCGACGGCGCATTCTGTTCGTGACTGATCGATGCCAGCACGCGCAGCGCGGTGATCGGTTGCCAATTGAGGCCGTAGCCGTACGAGGTCAGCGTCCCGAAGTCCGACAGCTGCTCGACTTCCGCATTGGCGTTCAGCGACAGGCGGCCGAGCGCGGACAGGACGTCGCGCGCGGCATTGGCGATCGGCAGGTCGATATTGGCGCGTATCGACCCGCTGTCGCGGCCGAGATCGGCGGCACTCGCCACCCCGGCGCGCACCGAATCGCTGCTGAAATCGCTGGTCGTGCCGGCGATGCGGATGCTGGTGCTGGCATCACCGGCGGGCAGCGAGAAGGGCGATCCGGCGACGAGGCCATTGATGCCGGCGATGCTGGACACCGATTTCGCGCGATCGGCGGTGCGGATCAGGTTGCCGAGATCGCCGAACGGGCTGAACGTGCCCGCACTGACCGCTGCCTGGATATCGGTCACGTCGACGCCGCGATCGGTGCGGGTGCTGGTTTCGATGCGGTCGTAATTGCCGTTCGCGGTCCAGCGCCACCGGCCGAGATCGCCGTTCAACGCGAAACCGGCGTTGGCGGTCGTCGTCTCGCCATTCTGGACCAGCGGCTCGGCCTCGGCATAGCGCCGGACGATCACCGTGCTGGCAAAGGGTGAGAGCGGCGCGTTGCCGGGCAAGGTGAGCGAGATGGCGGGCAGGCCGAGCAGCGATTCGGTGCGGTTATGCTCCACCCGCCCGGTCACCGTCGCCGCAACATTGCCGAAGATGCTGCGCGCATAGACGCCGTTGGCGGAAAAACGGTCCACCGCGCCCGACAGCGTCCGGAACGGCGTGGTGTCGGTGACGCGCGGTGTGTTGGCTCCGGCGGCAAATCCCGCCAGCGTCGGCGCGCCGTCCGGCACCGCCGCGACGGTGACGGGGGTGCCGGCCAGCGCGCTCAGCCCCGGATCGATCGCCGCGCCATTGGTCGTGCCGGTCACGTTGCCGATCAGATCGTACGGCGTGCCCGACGTGTTCGGGATGATGCCGCGTTCGCTTTCCAGCAGGTTGCTGGTCGTCTCCGCCTGCAGGTTCAGGTTGAAGCGTTTGTCGCGGTCGATGCGGACGAGACCCGCCTCGGCCTCGACATTGCTCGATCCGCCTTCGGTCGGTACGCTGCCCTGTAATTCGCCGGTATAGCTGCGGAAACGCGGGCGCAGGACGAAGTTGATGACCTTCTGGTCCGACCGATAGCCGAATTTCAGCGCGACTTCTTCCGGAAGGATGTCGACGCGCAGGATTGCCTCGGTCGGAAGGTCGCGGACTTCCTGAAAACCCGCCGAACGCCGTCCGTTGACGAGAAAGACCGGCTCCCCGCCGCGCACCGATTGCAGCTGCGGCGCGAGTTCGGCGACCAGTTCCGCGACCGAACTGACGCCGTAGGAGCGGATGTCGGCCGGCGACAGTTGCAATTCGGGCTTGATGTCGCCCGGCACCGATCCGGGGGGCGGGCGGCCGGTGACGACGATCTCTTCGGCTTCGCTTTCGGTCTCGGTGCCGCCGGCTCCGGCAGGATCGGTCGGTTCACCCGGTTGCAGCGCGGTCGGGGTCTGAGCGACAGGGGCCTGCGTGGTTCCCGCGACCGGGGCGGTCTGCGCCGCCAGCGCAGCCGGTGCCGACCCCAGTGCCAAAACCGCCAATGTCCACCGCGCCATGCAAAACCCTTTTGAAACCGTGCCCGCATCGTTGCGGTGCACAGCTGCTACGTCCCGAATGTCGCACAACTATCGCAGGTCTTGAAAATATCCGGGGCGGCTTCAGCGCCGTAGCAGATAGTTCAGCCGCGCCGCCGCGATCGGCCGGTCGCGATCGTCCTGCCACGCGGTCGCGGCGACATTGGCGATGCGCGCACCCAGCCGGGTGACGCTGCCCGCCGCCCATGTCGTCCGTTCGCGCCCGCCACGCATATAGTCGATGGTGACGTTGATCGGCTTGATCGTCGCCTCGTCCGCGCCCAGCGCGTGGCGCAGCGCCACCCATGCCGCCATTTCCAGCATGCCGCCGATCGCACCGCCATGGACGAAGCCGGGTCGACCGAGCAGGTCGTCGGCGAACGCCATCGCGACGATCGGGTGCCCGGCATCGTCGGTGTCGAGCGTCAGCCCGAGCAGGTCGGCATAGGGTGGCAGCATCAGCCCGCGTCCAGCAGCATGAACGTGCCGGCGACATGCGCGACCGGATCGTCGGGGTCGCCGTCATGGGCGATGCCGCGCACGAACGCGACCTGCCGCGCGACGCGGTAACATTCGCCGCGCCCGACCACCGTCCGCTCCGGCGTGGCCGGGCGCAGATAGTCGAGCCGCAGGTCGAGCGTCGCATGCGGCAGGAACGCCCCGCGTTTAAGCCACACGCCGACGCTGGTCGCCATGTCCATCAGCGTCAGGATCGGCCCCGACGCCAGCACGCCGCGCGCCGGATCGCCGATCAGGTCGGGGCGGAACGGCAGCAGCAACTCGCACCAGTCCGCGCCATGCGCCTGATAGCCGATGCCCAGCCGCGACCCATGACCACCGACCCGCGCCGAAAAGAAGCGGGCCGGGTCGAAGCCGGGCGGGGGCGGGAAACCAGTCATCGCCGGCCCGTGTAAAGCGTTTCGGCGGTCGGTTGAAGCGGCGGCGGGGGTCAGTGCAACGCGATCTCCGTGACATAGAAGGGCGCGACCACCTTGTCGGTCGCATTCTGTACCCATAGTCCGTCGATCTGCTTCTTGTCGGCACCGATCCTCGACAGCGGCAGTTCGATCTTCTTCCAGCCGCTTGCGGGCAACGTCACCGCATAGGCCTGCGCATCCAGCGGCTTGCCATCGACCACCGCGACGATCCGCAACTGCTGCGCGCCGCCGTCCATGCCCTGGATCAGCATCGTCACCGATTTATACGCCGTGGTGTCGAACGGCGCGTGGTGCAGGTACAGCGCCTGATACGGCCCAGCCTCGATCCGGATCGGCTTGCGCTGCGATCCCAGTACCTCGCTCGACAATTCGACCTTCGCCCAGCTCCAGTTTTCCCAGCCATTGCCGAGTGCGGTGCCATACACGTCGCCGACGCCCGCGTCCTGCGCGACGGCCGGTGCCGCCAGCAGTGCCACGGCCAACCACCAATGCCGCATCTTTCCTCTCCTCTCCCCCGCCGGTATCGTCCGGCTGCCCCCATGCTACGCGCGCCGCGTCGATTGAAAAGGGGGAAGTTGGGGAGCGGGACCGATGCGGGTAACGACGAGGATCGCGGACGGCATCGCCGACGTCCGGCTGACCCGCCGCGGTAAGATGAACGCGATCGATCCGGCGATGTTCGACGCGCTGATCGACACGATCGAGACGTTGCGCGCGTCCCCGGCGCGCTGCGTCATCCTGTCGGGCGAGGGGCGCGCCTTTTGCGCCGGGCTGGACATGGCGAGCATGGCGGCGGGCGCGGCGGGCCTCGACCTGATGACGCGGACGCATGGCATCGCCAACCGGGTGCAGCAGGTCGCATGGGGCTGGCGGACGTTGCCGATGCCGGTGATCGCCGCGGTGCATGGGCTGGCATTGGGTGGCGGGCTGCAGATCATGGCCGGCGCCGATGTCCGGATCGCCGCCCCCGATACGCGCTTTGCGATCCTGGAGGCGAAATGGGGACTGGTCGCCGACATGGCCGGCTTCGCGCTGTGGCGCGATGTGCGGGGCGACGTGCTGCGCGAACTGGCGTTCACCGCGCGGGAGTTCGACGCGGTCGAGGCGCAGGCGGCGGGGTTCGTAACGCGGCTGTCCGACGACCCGCTTGCAGCGGCGCAGGCAATGGCCCGATCGATCGCCGAGCGCAGCCCGGACGCGGTGCGTGCCGCCAAGCGCCTCGCCAACCTCGCCGACGATGCGGATGCCGCAACGATCCTTACCGCCGAACGCGCCGAACAGATCGCGCTGCTCGGTAGTGCCAATCAGGTCGAAGCCGTGCGTGCCGGCATGGAGCGGCGTGCGCCGAACTTTGCCGACTGACCCATCGTCCTTCCCGCCTGCGCGGGAATGACGATGCTCGCTACTTCAAATATCCTGCACCAGCCGACCGTACAGCTCCGGCCGCCGGTCGCGGAAGAAACCGAAGGCGGCGCGGTGGCGCTTGACCCGGTCGAGGTCGAGCGTTGCGGTAATAACCCCCTCTTCCTCGCGATCAAGTTCGGCAAGGATGTCGCCGCGCTCGTCGGTAATGAACGACGTGCCGTAGAAGGTCTGGCCATGTTCGACCCCGACCCGGTTGGCGGCGACTACCGGCACGACGTTCGACACCGCATGGCCGACCATCGCCCGCCGCCACAGCCGCGCGGTGTCGAGGCTGGTGTCGTGCGGTTCGCTGCCGATCGCGGTCGGATAGAACAGCACTTCCGCGCCCATCAGCATCAGCGCGCGGGCGGTCTCGGGATACCATTGGTCCCAGCAGACGCCGACGCCCAGCTTGGCCGGGCCGTCCCATACCTTGAACCCGGTATTGCCGGGGCGGAAATAGAATTTCTCTTCATATCCCGGACCATCGGGGATATGGCTCTTGCGATACACGCCCTGCACGCGACCATCGGGGTCGATCATCGCGAGGCTGTTGTAGTGATGCGGGCCGTCGGCTTCGAAGAAGCTGGTCGGAATATGCACCTTCAACTCGCTGGCCAGCGCCTGCATCGACAGCACCGCCTTATGCTCGGTGACCGGCTTGGCGTTGGCGAACAGCCCTTCGTCCTCGACCCGGCAGAAATATTCGCCTTCGAACAATTCGGGCGGCAGGATGACCTGAGCACCCCGTGCCGCAGCCTCGCGGACCAGCCGCGATACATTGGCGATGTTGCGGTCGATATCGGTCGAGAAGCCGAGCTGGAGCGCGGCGACGGTGATCTCGGTCATGACGGGGCGGTCCTTCGGGTTACGCCGGAATCTGCTGGCTGATGCAGTGGAAGCTGCCGCCGCCGGTCAGGATGTGATCGGCGCGCAGCCCCACGACCTCGCGATCCGGGAAAATCCCGGCAAAGGCGGCGATGGCGGCGGCATCGGTGCCGGTGCCGTAGAGCGGCACGACCACCACGGCGTTGCCGATATAGAAGTTCATGTGGCTGCCCGGAATGATCTCCTCCTCGGGCGACAGCACGCGGCCGGGGGAGGGGACCGGCACTACCTCGACGCCGAACGCCTGTGCCCGTGCCGTCGCATCCTGATAGATGCGCCAGTTGGGATCGTTCTCGGCCGCCTGCGGGATCGCCAGCCGGTTCGGCCCGACGAAGCGCGCCAGATTGTCGACATGGCCGTCGGTATGATCGTTCAGCAGCCCGTCGCCCAGCCACAATACCCGGTCGTAGCCGAGATCGTCGTGCAGCCGCGCTTCCGCCGCCGTCTTGAAGAAACCGGTGTTGCGATTGGGGTTGAGCAGGCATTGCTCGGTCGTCACGACCAGCCCGGTACCGTCGCCGTCGATCGCGCCGCCCTCGATGATCCAGTCGTGATCGGCCACGGTCAGCCCACGCCCGCGGGCAAGGCGCAGGCCGATGTCGCTGTCGCCGGGCAGGTCGTACTTCCCGCCCCAGCCGTTGAAGCCGAACCGGTGCGCGGTGCCGTCGCCGCCGATGATCGGGCCGGTATCTCGCAGCCAGATGTCGCCGAACGCCTCGATCGTGACTTCGGCAAAGGGGGCGCGGGTGCGGGCGTCGTCGGCCGCTTCCACGGTTGCGGCGACCAGGATCACCGTCTCGCCGCGTCCTTCGGCGTGGACGGCCTTCGCAAAGGCGACGACTTCGTCCCGGGCGGGGTCGAGGTCCTCCAGCCACAGTTCGGCGTGGCTGGGATAGCCGATCCATACGGCGGCGTGGGGGGCCCATTCGGGTTGCGGCGCGGTCATGCGCGCGCAGATACTGGATCGGCGCGCGCAGGAAAAGGGTCGACGTCGGCCTGCCCTTGCTCCGGCCGCGCCGATGGGCGATGGGGCGGCATCTTTCCAAGACCCGCGCAGGAACCGAGTCCCATGAAATTCTTCGTCGACACCGCCGATACCAGCGACATTCGCGAACTGGCCGAAACCGGCCTGCTCGACGGTGTGACCACCAACCCGTCGCTGATCCACAAATCGGGCCGCGATTTCCTTGAGGTCGTGCGCGAAATCTGTTCGATCACGCCGGGGCCGGTATCGGCGGAGGTCGTGGCGCTCGACCATGTCGGCATGATGCGCGAGGCCGAAATCCTGCGCAAACTGGCCGATAACGTCGCGGTGAAGGTGCCGCTCACCATCGACGGCCTCAAGACCTGCAAGGCGCTGACCGACGACGGTACGATGGTCAACGTCACGCTATGCTTCTCCGCCAATCAGGCGCTGCTGGCGGCAAAGGCCGGCGCGACCTTCGTCTCGCCGTTCGTCGGGCGGCATGACGATATCGGTTTCGACGGCATGGGGCTCATCAGCGATATCCGCCTGATCTACGACAATTACGATTTCGGGACCGAGATCCTCGTCGCCAGCGTCCGGCATCCGATCCACGTCCTCGAATCGGCCAAGATGGGTGCGGACGTGATGACCGCCCCGCCGTCGGTCATCCGCGCGCTGGTCAAGCATCCGCTGACCGACAAGGGGATCGAAGGCTTCATGGCCGACTGGGCCAAGTCGGGCCAGACGATCGTCTGATCGAAGCGGGGGCTGGCGTGGACGACCTGACGCAGCCCCTGCTGCTGGCCTTCGCGACGCATCTGGCGCGGGATCGTCGACGATCCGCGCATACCGTCCGTGCCTATGCCGCGACCGCCGAGCGGCTGATCGCGTTCCTGCAAGGCCATTGGGGCGGGGCGGTCGATGGCGGGCGACTGGGCCGCATCACCGCCACCGACCTGCGCGCCTTCCTCGCCCGTCGCCGTGAGGACGGGCTGGGCAATGCGTCCGCCGCACGCGAATTGTCGGCGGTGCGTGCCTTTCTCGATTTTGCCGGTGTTGAAGCACCGCGCCTGCGCGGGCCGCGCACCGGCAAGACCGTGCCCCGTCCGATCTCGCCCGACGACGCGGTGGCGCTGGCCGGGGACGTCGCCGACTTTGCCGCCGAACCGTGGATCGGTGCCCGCGACTGGGCGGTGTTGCTGCTGCTTTATGGTGCGGGACTGCGCATCGGCGAGGCATTGTCGCTGACGGGCGCGGTCCTGCCGCTCGGTGCGACGCTGGTCGTGACCGGCAAGCGCGACAAGACGCGGGTCGTGCCGCTGCTGCCGCCGGTCCGTACCGCGATCGAGGCCTATGTCGCGCAGCAACCCTGGGGCACCGCGCGCGCCGCGCCGCTGTTCCGGGGGGCAAAGGGCGGGCCGCTGGCTGCCGGGGTCGTCCGGCGGGCGGTGCAGGCCGCGCGCGGGCGGCTCGGCCTCGGCGACCGCACGACGCCCCATGCGCTGCGCCACAGCTTTGCCACGCATCTGTTGGGCCGGGGGGCGGACCTTCGATCGCTACAGGCGCTGCTGGGCCATGCCAGCCTGTCCTCGACGCAAATCTATACGGCGGTCGATGCCGCGCATCTGCTGGACGTATACCGGAACGCGCATCCGCATGGATAGCTACTGCCGATGGGACAGAGATAGCTGCCCAATACGCATTTCCTTCACCGTGCAGTAGAAGCGCGGTCCCGGATCGAGTCGGGGGTGACCCTCGATTGGTGAACGCTCCAAACGCAAAACGCCGCGCCGAACCTCGGTCCGACGCGGCGTTTCGTTTAACGCATTGTGAGCGCGATCAGCCGGCCTGTTCGGCGAGGATCGTCAGACCCTTGGAATTCACCTCGGCAAAGCCGCCGCGGATCGCGATGCGCTCTGCCTCGCCCTTTTCGGTGCGCTGGATCAGGACGTCGCCATCGCGGATCGTCGACATGAACGGCGCGTGGCCTTCCAGCACGCCGAAGTCGCCTTCGGTTCCCGGAACCGTGACCATGTAGACCGATTCCGACCGCACCAGCTTTTCGGGGGTCACGAGTTCGAAGTGCAGCATTTTCAAAACCTCACTCCCTCTCCCCTTCAGGGGAGAGGGCAGGGGAGAGGGGGGTTCGGCCGAGAGGTTCCGACTGCCCCTCTCCCCGACC
>NZ_LMLN01000029.1:166834-190980 GCF_001421915.1 Sphingomonas sp. Leaf62
AGATGGAATTACGCGTCCTGCGCCATCTTCTGGGCCTTGGCGACGACTTCGTCGATGCCGCCGACCATGTAGAAGGCGCTTTCCGGCAGGTGGTCATATTCCCCTTCGACGACTGCCTTGAACGACTTCACCGTGTCTTCCAGCGCTACGAACTTGCCGCTGATGCCGGTGAAGACTTCGGCGACGTGGAACGGCTGGCTGAGGAACTTCTGGATCTTGCGGGCGCGGGCGACCGTGACCTTATCCTCTTCGCTCAGCTCGTCCATGCCGAGGATGGCGATGATGTCCTGCAGCGACTTGTAGCGCTGGAGCAGCGACTGCACGGCGCGCGCCGTGTCGTAATGCTCCTGACCGACGGTGCGTGGTTCCAGAACGCGGCTGGTCGAATCGAGCGGATCGACCGCCGGATAGATGCCGAGTTCCGAGATCGCGCGGTTG
The DNA here is from genome assembly GCF_001421915.1 of Sphingomonas sp. Leaf62. Classification (NCBI taxonomy): domain Bacteria; kingdom Pseudomonadati; phylum Pseudomonadota; class Alphaproteobacteria; order Sphingomonadales; family Sphingomonadaceae; genus Sphingomonas; species Sphingomonas sp. Leaf62. Next base: position 167,273 of record NZ_LMLN01000029.1, read on the forward strand.
AGCACGGTCGTCGCGTCCAAGTGGGCGAACGAGGTCGCCGGCGCCGGATCGGTCAAATCGTCAGCGGGGACGTAGATCGCCTGCACCGAGGTGATCGAGCCCTTGTTGGTCGAGGTGATGCGTTCCTGCAGCGCGCCCATGTCGGTCGACAGCGTCGGCTGATAGCCCACCGCCGACGGGATGCGGCCGAGCAGCGCTGACACTTCCGAACCCGCCTGGGTGAAGCGGAAGATGTTGTCGACGAAGAACAGCACGTCCTGCCCTTCGACGTCGCGGAAATATTCGGCGATCGTCAGGCCCGACAGCGCGACGCGGGCACGCGCGCCCGGCGGCTCGTTCATCTGGCCATAGACCAGCGCGACCTTCGAACCCTCGCTGGTCGGATTGCCGTCGGCATCCTTGGCAATGACGCCCGCGTCAAGGAATTCGTGGTAGAGATCGTTGCCCTCGCGGGTACGTTCACCCACGCCCGCGAACACCGACGTGCCGCCATGGCCCTTGGCGATGTTGTTGATCAGTTCCTGGATCAGCACGGTCTTGCCGACGCCTGCGCCCCCGAACAGGCCGATCTTGCCGCCCTTCGCATAGGGTGCCAACAGGTCGATGACCTTGATGCCGGTAACGAGGATCGCGCTCTCGGTCGACTGGTCGACGAACAGCGGGGCCGCTGCGTGGATCGGGGCGGTGGTTTCGGCCCCGACCGGACCGCGCTCGTCGATCGGTTCGCCGACGACGTTCAGGATGCGGCCGAGCGTCTTGGGGCCGACCGGCACGCGGATCTGTGAACCGGTGTCGCGCACCGCCTGACCACGGGTCAGGCCCTCGGTCGCGTCCATCGCGATCGTGCGGACGGTGCTCTCGCCCAGATGCTGCGCGACTTCGAGGACCAGCCGGTTGCCGTTATTGTCGGTTTCGAGCGCCGACAGGATGGACGGCAGTTCGCCGTCGAACGTCACGTCGACGACCGCGCCGATGACCTGGCTGATCCGGCCGGTATGGTTGGTGCTGCCCTGGGGGGCGTAGGTGTCTGCGGCGGTTGCCATCACTGCTTCCTCGGTTCGCTGCTGCTGCCCGCCTGTGGCGCGGGGCGGGTAAAGTCTACGATCAGACGGCGACCGCCGTCGATCTTTTCACGGGTAATCTGGTAATCGACACCGGACAGACTGCCCTTGGCCGGGCTTTCGGTCAGGATGCCGCGCTTGACCTCGTCCCGGCCGGGCAGGCCGAGGCTGGCCAGCGGACGGTCGACCCAGCGCGCGAACTGGTCCTTCGCAAAGGGGCTGGAGTCGAGGTTCACGATGTCCAGCGTGAACTGCAGCCGGTCCATCCGCTTGGCATCGCCCCGGACATACAGGTTCGCGGTATTGACGGGCTTGATCGACGGATCGGCCATCGGCGTCGGCATCGCGTTGGCGATGAAGGCACCGCCGGCCTGCTCGTACGGCGACAGGCGGAAGCCCATGCCGTTCAGCAGGTCGATCGTCTTCGGCGCATCGCCGAGCACCGTCGCCCAGCCGCCGGTGACGAACGGCGTCGGCGACGCGCGCGGCCGTTCCGCCGCCTTGTCGGCAGCGGGCTGACCACAGCCGGCCAGCGTGGCGACGAGCGCCAGCAGGACGGCAGGACGGATCACAGCGCTTCGGCACCCGAGATGATTTCGACCAGTTCGGTCGTGATCGCGGCCTGGCGGGNCGCCGTCATCTTCGAACCCTGTTCCGACGCCGCGTTTTCCTTCATCGCGCGATAGATCTGCACCGCGATATTGGTCGGCAACAGGCTGTCGAGGATCGCTTCCTCGCTCGGCTCGTACTCGACCACCGCGTCGGCGGAAGGTTGCGAAGTTGCCACGGCGGGGGTCGGGATCTTGACCGGAATCAGTTGCTGTTCCGTGGGTTCCTGCGTCAGCACCGTCTTGAAGGTGGCATAGAACAGGTGCGCGACGTCGAATTCGCCCGCATGGAAGCGGCGGATCAGGTCGTCGGCATAGCCCTTCGCATCGGCGAAGGTCAGCTTGCCGAGATCGCCCGGTTCGACCGAATGGACGAAGCCGTCGCGGAACTGGCGCGCCAGCACGGCGCGACCCTTGCGGCCGATCGTCAGGAACTTCACGGTCTTGCCCTGTTCCTGAAGCTCCAGCGCGCGGCGGCGCGCCATGCGGGCGATGTTCGAGTTGAACGCACCGGCCAGCCCCTTGTCCGACGTCGCGACGACGAACAGATGCACCTGATCGCTGCCGGTGCCGGCGAGCAGCGGCGAGCTGCCTTCGGTGACCTGCACCGTCGAGGCGAGGCTGGCAACGACCTGTTCGACGCGGCTCGCATAGGGACGACCGGCCTCGGCCGCTTCCTGCGCACGGCGCAGCTTGGCGGCGGCGACCATCTTCATCGCCTTGGTGATCTTCTGCGTCGACTTCACCGAGCCGATGCGGAGCTTAAGGGCCTTAAGGCTTGCCATCTGTTTTCCCTACTCCCTCTCCCCTTCGGGGGAGAGGGTCGGGGAGAGGGGATTGTCGCAACGACTGTCCCGCACATCCCCNCCCTGAAGGGGAGAGGGCTTTGATGGTTACGCGAAGTTCTTGGCGAACTGGTCGAGCGCGGCCTTCAGCCCCGACTTCGCCTCGTCGCCCAGATCCTTGGTGTCGCGGATCTTGGTGAGGACGCCCGAATGGTTCGCACGGAGATCGGCGAGCATCGCCTGCTCGTAGCGGGTTACGTCGTTCACCGGAACGGTGTCGAGATAGCCCTGCGTCCCGGCGAAGATCGACGCGACCTGTTCCTCGAACGGCATCGGCGAGAACTGTGCCTGCTTGAGCAACTCGGTCAGGCGCGCACCGCGGTTCAGCAGCTTCTGCGTCGACGCGTCGAGGTCCGACCCGAACTGCGCGAAGGCCGCCATTTCGCGATACTGCGCCAGTTCCAGCTTGATGCTGCCCGCGACCTTCTTCATCGCCTTGGTCTGCGCGGCGGAACCGACGCGGCTGACCGAGAGGCCGACGTTGATCGCGGGGCGGATGCCGGCGAAGAACAGGTCGGTTTCGAGGAAGATCTGACCATCGGTGATCGAGATCACGTTGGTCGGGATGTAGGCCGACACGTCGCCCGCCTGGGTTTCAATGATCGGCAGCGCGGTCAGCGAGCCGCCGCCATTGGCGTCCGACATCTTGGCGGCGCGTTCGAGCAGGCGGCTGTGCAGATAGAACACGTCGCCCGGATAGGCTTCGCGGCCCGGCGGACGGCGCAGCAGCAGCGACATCTGGCGATAGGCGACGGCCTGCTTCGACAGATCGTCGAACACGATCAGCGCGTGCATCGCGTTGTCGCGGAAATATTCGCCCATCGCGGTGCCGGTGTACGGTGCCAGATACTGGAGCGGGGCGGGGTCCGACGCGGTCGCGGCGACCACGATCGAATATTCCATCGCGCCGTTTTCTTCGAGCGTGCGCACCAGCTGGGCGACGGTCGAACGCTTCTGGCCGACGGCGACATAGACGCAATAGAGCTTCTTGCTCTCGTCATCGCCCGCGTTCGCGGTCTTCTGGTTGATGAAGGTGTCGATCGCGACCGCCGACTTGCCGGTCTGACGATCGCCAATGATGAGTTCGCGCTGGCCACGGCCGACGGGGACGAGGGCGTCGATCGCCTTCAGGCCCGACTGCATCGGCTCGCTGACCGACTGGCGCGGGATGATGCCCGGTGCCTTCACGTCGACGCGGGCGCGACGGTCGGAAACGATCGGGCCCTTGCCGTCGATCGGGTTGCCGAGACCGTCGACGACGCGACCGAGCAGACCCTTGCCGACGGGAACGTCGACGATGGTGCCGGTGCGCTTGACGGTGTCGCCTTCCTTGATCGACGAGTCCGACCCGAAGATCACGACGCCGACATTGTCGGCTTCGAGGTTCAGCGCCATGCCCTGGATGCCGCCGCCGAACTCGACCATTTCGCCCGCCTGGACGTTGTCGAGCCCGTGGATGCGGGCGATGCCGTCACCCACCGACAGCACCTGGCCGACTTCCGAAACCTGCGCTTCGGTGCCGAAATTGGCGATCTGGTCGCGGATGACCTTCGAAATTTCTGCGGCGCGGATATCCATGTTCAGCCTTTCATCGCGTGCGCGAGCGTGTTCAGTCGGGTCTTGATCGAGCTGTCGATCATCTGGCTGCCGATCTTGACGATCAGACCGCCCAAAAGCGTGGGGTCGACCTTCAGGTCGATCGCGACGTCGCGACCGATCCGGTGGCGCAGCTGCTGACGCAGTGCATCGACCTGCGAATCGTCCAGCGGATGTGCCGAAACCACCTCTGCATTGGTTTCACCGCGGCTGCGTGCCGCCAGTTCGCGAAACGCACGAATGATCGCAGGCAGGTCGCCCAGACGACGATTCTGCGCGAGCACGCCGAGGAAATTGGCGGTCAGCGGGTCGAGGCCGAGCACCGGTGCCAGCGCGGCGATGGCGCGCGCCGCGTCGGCGCGACCGATCAGCGGGCTTTTCACCAGCGCGGCGAGATCGTTCGATTCGGCGATGCCCGTCGACAGCGTCTTCAGGCTCGATTCGACCGCGTCGAGCTGGCCCTGCTGCTGAGCGAGGCCAAACAGCGCGGTTGCATAGCGGCCACCCAGGCTCGCCTGGATCGTTCCGCCGCCAGTAGTTCCGCCGGATGTCTCCACGCGTGCGTCCTTGTCAGGGGTCAATTCAACATCCCATGCCGGTGAGGGGGCCGCACTCCCAACCGCCGTCGCGAACCAATGTCGCGCCGCTGACCGGCCCCACGCGCCCCCGATGGGTCGTGGGGGCCGCTAGCATCGGTGTCATTATTTCGCAAGCTTTGCGGGACGCGCCGTGGTGGGTTGCGATTCGGACGCAAGCTGAACGGGGGATTATCGGGCTGCAAGAAGAAGAAAGTTGGGTTCACGCGAAGGCGCGAAGACGCGGAGGGGTTGCGTTCGTTTCGACGGCATTCCGCGCCAGCGGCTTGATTGCCCGTTGCGACCGAGGGCGATGTCTTCCGATCGCGAGCGACGTCGCCCGGAAAGCAACCCCTTCGCGTCTTCGCGCCTTCGCGTGAAAACCCCTTCTCTTATTTCGCTGCCGTACAGCGATACACCAGCCGTTCGTTGACTTGCGCGGGCAACGAGGTGCGAATCGCCGATTGCTGCGTGGCCAGCGCCGCGCGCGCGCCGGTGTCGGCGGCGCACGCCTTTTGCTGCACCTGTCCGCGCAGCGTGCGCGCGCGCTGCATCGATTCGGCGGACAGCAGATAGCGGCTGTTGGTGTAGCTGCCGCTGATCGGGTCGAAACGCAGCACCGACACGGTGGCGTCCTCATTCGGGACGAGAATCCGTTCCCAGCCGCCGCCCGGCGCTTCGGCATATTGGGTGCGGCCGTTCATGCAGCCATCGGCGCGCCAGCCGAAGCGGACGGTTTCCACCGGCGACAGGATGATGCGGCTGCGTTCGGGCACCAGCGTGCATTCGAGCGGCCCCGTCAGCGGAGCGATCCGGGTCGCGGCGGTAGTGCCCGATTCGTCGGCAGCGGCGATCGAGGCCGGATCGAAATCGGGCCGCAGCAGGAAGGTGGCGATCGCACCGACGAACAGCACGCCGCCGCCGATCGCCGCGAATTTCGCCGCGCGCGGCTCCCCACGGGTCAGCAACAGCCCGGCCCCGCCCGCCGCCAGCACCGACAGCGCCAGCAGCAGCGCGGCGGCGGCGATCATGTTCTCGCGCATCTCGGCATTGTCGGCGCGCGCCTGTTCGAGCGCGGTCGCGCGTTCCTCACGCGCGCGTTCGGTGGCGGCGCGGGCGCGCTCGCGGTCCTCGACGCCCTGGCGTTCGGCATCGGCGCGGTCGCGGGCATCGGCATCGGCAAGCGTCAGGCAGGGGGTAGCGATGGTCGCGACCTGCTGTGCCGCCTCGCGCAGGAACGCGATCAGCTCGCCATCGGAAATGGCGAAGGCGAAGCTGGCGTCGCCCTCCTCACCCCGGGTCAGCGCCGAATTGACGCCGAGCACCCGGCCGCACCGGTCGAGCAGCGGCCCGCCTGAATTGCCGCGCGCGATGCTGGCGGTATGGACCAGCACCGCCGTGCCCTCCAGCGTGCGGTTGCCCGACAAGACGCCCTGCGAGCGGACCGGGGATGTCGGCGTGACGAAATCGTCGACCGATCGCGCCGTCGCCAGGTCGACATTGCCGGGATAGCCCAGCGCGATCGCCGCATCGCCTTCGCCGACGCCACCGGTATAGACGGTCAGCGGGGGCAGGCGCACGCCGCTGACCTCGATCAGCGCCAGATCGCGCGCCTTGTCGATGCGGACAACGCGCCCCTCGAACGACCGGTCGCCTTCGGACGGGACGACGCCGACGACGGTGTCGCCGGGATAGCGTTCCATCAGTTCGACGACATGGGCATTGGTGACGATGCGATTGGGCGCCACCGCGAAGCCGGTGCCGTGTTCGACATCGACCATCTCGCCATCGACGGTCGCGATCACGACGACCCGGACGACGCCGCGCGCCGCCGCCGTCACGTCATCGGCACGGGCGGGCACGGATAGCACCAGCAGCGCGGCGAGCGCCGTCAGCCATATCGTCAGCAGGCGCAGGATCGGTGTCGCGTTCTTTACCATGGTCGCCGCCGTTTCGGCCAAAGCGCCGCGTGGGGCAAGGGGTGGCCAGGGGCCGGCTACACGAAACTATAGGGATCGACGTCGACGGCGACGCGGACCTTCGCGCTCCAGTCGACCCCGTCGAGCCAGTCGCGGATCACGTCCTGTATGTCGAGCGCGCGGGTGGCGTGGACCAGCAGGCGGAAGCGGTGCCGCCCGCGCAGCATCGCCAGCGGGGCGGGGGCGGGGCCATAGACGTGGCAGCCATCGACATGCGGCGCGGCGCGGCCGATCGCGCGCGCGGTCGCCTCCGCCGCGCCCTTGTCCTCCGACGACACGATGATCGCGGCATAGCGGCCGAACGGCGGCACGCCGGCATCCTCGCGCGCTTCGGTTTCGGCGGCGTAGAAGCTGTCGGCATCGCCCGAAATCAGCGCCTGCATCACCGGCGCGTTCGGTTGCGTCGTCTGGATATAGACATGGCCGGGCTTGGTCCCGCGCCCCGCGCGTCCGGCGACCTGCGCGATCTGCTGGAAGGTCCGCTCGGACGCGCGCAAATCGCCGCCCTGCAATCCAAGATCGGCGTCGATCACCCCGACACAGGTGAGGTTGGGAAAGTGATAGCCCTTCGTCACCAGCTGCGTACCGACGACGATGTCGATATCGCCCGCCTCCATGCGGCCTACGAACTCCGCCGCCTTGGCCGGGGACCAGATGGTGTCGGACGTGACGATCGCGATCTTGGCGGTCGGCCACAGTGCCGCCGCCTCGTCGGCGATGCGCTCGACGCCGGGGCCGCAGGCGACCAGCGCGTCCTCCGCGTGGCATTCGGGGCAGGCGCGTGGCGTCGGAATGACATGGCCGCAGTGATGGCACGACAGCCGATGGATCAGCCGGTGTTCGACCATCCATGCGGTGCAATTGGGGCATTGGAAGCGATGCCCGCACGACCGGCACAGCGTCAGCGGGGCATAGCCGCGCCGGTTGAGGAACAGCAGCGCCTGTTCGCCGCGCGACAGCGTCTCGTCGATCGCCTTGACCAACGGCGCCGCGATCCAGCGGCCGCGTTCGGGCGGTTGCTCGATCAGGTCGATCGCCTCGATCGTCGGCAACTGCGCCTTGCCGTAGCGGCCGGGCAGCTTCACCTCGGTATAGCGGCCCTGCGCGACCTGTTGCCGCGTCTCGATCGCGGGGGTCGCGCTGGCGAGGATCACCGGGCATTTCTCGAACAGCCCGCGCATCACCGCGACGTCGCGGGCGTGGTAATGCACGCCCTCTTCCTGCTTGAAGCTGGTTTCGTGCGCTTCGTCGACGACGATCAGCCCGAGATCGGCATAGGGCAGGAACAGCGCCGATCGCGCGCCGACCACGACCTTTGCCTGACCCGACGCGATGGCGCGCCACGCCCGGCGGCGCTGCGTCGATCGCAGGTCGCTGTGCCATGGCACCGGCTCGCAGCCGAAGCGCGCGGTGAAGCGCTTGAGGAACGGCTCGGTCAGCGCGATCTCGGGGAGCAGCACCAGCACCTGCCGCCCCGCCGCGATCGCCGCCGCCACTGCCTCGAAATACACTTCGGTCTTGCCGGAGCCAGTGACGCCATCGAGCAGGAAGGGGTGGAAGGCGTCGGCCTCCACCGCCGCGGTCAGCCGGTCCGCCGCCGCATGCTGGTCGGCCGACAGTTCGGGGCGATGATGGTCGGGATCGGGGATGGCATAGGGCTGGTCGATATCGACCGACACCGCCTCGATCGCGCCGAGCTTGACGAGGCCGCGAATCACAGCGTCGGACACGTCGGCGATTGCCGCCAGTTCGCGGACCAGCCCGCGCCGCTCGCCGATCCGCTCCAGCGCCTGTGCCCGCTGCGGGGTCAGCCGGTCGGGGACTTCGCCGGTCGCGCGATATTCGATGGCGAGCTTCGCCCCCTCCAGCGCCGAATTGGACGCGAGGCACATGCGCAGGACGGAGGCGGGGGCGGCCAGATAATAGCCCGCCGTCCACTCGACCAATCGGCGCAGGGGAGCCGCGATCGGCGGCACGTCGGCGACGCCCAGCAACGGCCGCAGCCGGTTGTCGCCAACCTCCTCGGTCGCCAGCCGCTCGGCATCCCACACCACGCCCAGCAACTGGCGGGGGCCGAGCGGGGCGGTGACGATCGAGCCAGGCTCGACGGTCATGCCATGCGGCACCCGATAGTCGAGCGGCCCGAGTGCGGCATTGAGCAGGAGAACGCGGGCGCGGGACATGGACGGGTAGATAGGGTGGTCGGTTCCTCCCGTCATCCCGGCGCACGCCGGGATCCACGGTTCCGCAAGCGCCGATGGCTTCGGTTCCTGTGGCCCGGTGGATCCCGGCCTGCGCCGGGATGACGAAGGAGGGGGACGATAACCCCCTTCGTCATTCCCGCGAAGGCGGGAATCCATATACGCTAACGGTGCGCCTCGTTCGGCGGCGTATCCGCCCGGGAACGCCGCAACCGCGGCTACAGCGCCAGCCGCGCCGTCACGCGGATATCGCGCCCGGCCAGCGGGGCGAAGTCCTTCAGGAAGCTCGCATGGCGGCGCGCCTCGACGTCGAACAGATTGTTCGCCGACACCATGAACGTCGTCTTGCTGTCGCGGCCGAAGGGGCGCAGCGAGACCGAGGCGTTGACCATCGTATAGGCCGGGGTCGTCGTTTCCAGATCGGCGACGCGGTCCTGGCGGGTCACATGCTCGACCTCGCCGCGCACCTGCACCAGCCGACCCTGCGCCTCGATCCCGCCCAGCACGCGCAGCGGCGGGATGCGCGGGGCGGGGCCGCGATCGACGATCGTGGCGCGGGTATAGTCGGCCAGACCGTCGAGGTTGATCGCGGTCTCGCCGACCTTCGCCAGTCGTGCCGACGCCTCCGCCTCGAACCCCCACAGCCGGGCATCGGCCTGTTGGTACTGGAACACCGGCAGGTCGTCCTGCTCGGCACCGGTCGGATTCTCGTAGATGAAATTGCGGAACCAGTTGTGATAGGCCGACAGCCCGAAGCTGTAGCCGTCGCCCGACCCCTTCAGCGTCGCTTCCAGCCCGTCGCTGATTTCCTTGGCGAATCCGGGGTTGCCGACCTCGAACGCCTGCGTGCCGGCATGCGGCCCGTTGGCGAACAGTTCCTCGGCCGACGGCGCGCGTTCGGTGTGGCTGGCGTTGATGCCGATGCGGACATGGTCGGCCAGCGCGACGCTGCCGCCCAGCGATCCGGAAAAGCTGTCGAAGCTGCGACGGATATTGTCGTTGCCGAGCAGCGCGTCGGCAGCGGCGCGCGCGGTGGTATATTCGTACCGCCCGCCCGCTTCGGCACGGAACGCGCCCAGATCGAACGACTGAAGCGTGAACAGGCCGAATTGCTGCGTCTCGCTCTTGGGCAGGAATTTCTCGTCACCGACGATGTTCAGGTCGCGGATGAACATCTGTCCGCCCACCGCGCCGCGCCATCCGCCGCGCGCCGCCTGCACCAGTTCTACCCGTGCCTCGATCCCCTGATTGAAGAAGCTGGTGCCGATCTCGCCGGTATCCTCGATCTCGTCATGGCGGTAATTGGCGAAGCCCGCGCGCAGGCGGATCTTTTCGAGCAGGCCGCCGCCGGTATCGACCTCGGCGCGCATGTCGGCGCGGGTCTGCTGGACATGGAGCGTGACCTCCTCCGCCTCGCCGCCGTTCAGCGAATAGCGGATCGGAACGCCGTACCGGTTGTCGAGATGGTTGACCGAGAAGCCGAGATTGCCGGTGTCGGTAACGATCGCCGCACCGCCGGCGACTTCCCACATCTTCGACTGCGAATTGGGCAGCTTGCCGCGCAGGTCGGCAAGGTCGCGGACGTCGGGATCGGCGCTCGCCGCAGCCTGCGTGCGCAAGGGACGCGACAGGATATAGCCGCCGGTGTCCAGATCGTCGGTCTGCCCGAAGGTGCCGTCGAGGTGGAACACGACCTTGTCGGTGACCGGCACGTCGACCGCCGCCGATCCGCTCCGTTCGTTCGCGGCCGAGCCATAGGTGGCGAGCGCGTCGACATGGATCGGTTCGGTCGGCACGCGGCGCGGAATGCGGCTGTCGATGACGTTGACCACGCCGCCGATCGCCGACGACCCGAACAGCAGCGCGGAGGGGCCGCGAAGCACCTCGATCCGGTCGGCGGTCAGCGGGTTGATCGCGACGGCATGGTCGACCGAGGTGTTCGACACGTCGAAACTGCCGATCCCGTCGGTCAGCACGCGCACCCGCTCGCCCTGCAGCCCGCGCAGCACCGGCCGCGAGGCGTTGGGGCCGAAGCTGGTCGCGGACACGCCGGGCTGCCGCGCCAGCGTCTCGCCGATGGTCGGGCGCAGTTCGCGGGTCAGTTCCTCGCCGCTCAGGACACTGGTGCCCGACAGGATGTCGGCCTGGGTGCGGGCATAGGGGGCGGTGACGATGATCTCGGGCGGCGCGTCGCGGTGATAATCGTCGCCGGTCGCCGGTGCGGCAGCAGTCTGGGCGAAGGCGGCGGCGGGAAGGAACAGGGCGGCGCTCGACAGCCACAGGGCGGCACGGACCATTTGATACGACTCCGAAGTACGATGATCCCTGTCGCTACCGTAAGATGATACAACGTATCAAGCATTTTGTGCGATGCAGCGACGATGGTACGGCGCATCGGGTTGCACGGGCAGCATTTTTTGGCGAGGGTTGCGCCCATGACCACCGTTGTTCCGGACCCCGCCGCCGAACCCGATGCCGACGCCGGGGACGATCGCCGCTATCGTGCGCCCGCGCTCGAAAAGGGGCTCGACATCCTCGAACTGCTTGCCGGTTGTGCGACGCCGCTGACGCTGACGCAGATCGTGCAGCGGCTGGGGCGGTCGCATGGCGAATTGTTCCGGATGGTACAGGTGCTCGAATATCGCGGCTATCTGACGACCGAGGCGGGGGGCGAGGGCTATAGCCTGAGCGACCGGCTATTCTCGCTCGGCATGAACCAGCCGCGCACCCGGTACCTGATCGAGGTCGCGCTGCCCGAGATGCGGCGGCTGGCGCAGGATACCGGCCAGTCGTGCCACGTCGCGGTCCATACCATGGGGGACATGGCGGTGGTCGCGCGGATGGAGTCGGCCGAACAGCTCGGTTTCTCGGTCCGCGTCGGCTATCGCCGGCCGCTGTTGCAGGCGGCGTCGGGGGTGGTGCTGTATGCGTTCCAGCCCGACGACGTTCGCGCCCGCTGGGAAAAGCTGCTCGACCCGCAACCCGATGCCGAGGCGCTCGCGGCGTTCCGCGCCCATGCCGACGAAGTCCGCCAGCGGGAGGTCGAACGCACCCCCAGCCGCTTCGTCAGTGGTGTGACCGACCTGTCGGCCCCGATCCTGCGCGGCGGCGCGGCGGCAGCGGCGTTGACCATGCCCTATCTGGCGAAGCTCGGCGAACCCGACGCGATCGATGCGGCGGCGGCAGCGGTGCAGGCCGCGGCGGCACGGATTTCCGCGCAGCTGGTGGACGACGACCACCATCCTTGACGACGGATGTCAGGTTCGGCCGTAGCGGGACCCGTGGTATGGATTCGCGGGCTGCACGTCGGGCAAGTTCTCCCCGCCTCCCTCTTTCTTCCTGCAAAGGCGGGGATGGGGACACCCGTTCGAAGTGCGCCATGTGAGATTGCAGGAATGCTTCGGCCGGGGTCCCATCGCGCCGCCACCTTGTCGGTGATGCACCTCTTTCGTGAACTTGGGGAATCCATACACTCTGTCGTCCCCTGCCTGCCAAGCCGTCGGCGGCAATGGATTCCCGCCTTCGTGGGAATGACGAAAGCGGTGGCGGGATAAGAGGGTAGCGTGGCGGGAATGACCGAGGGTCGGACGGGTGAGCCGTCGTGCCTTACCCCTTGCGCTGGCCCTCGACGATCGCGATCGCGCGTTGCACCGATGCCTCGATCGACAGGAAGCTGGTGTCGAGCGGGGCGGCATCCGCCGCCATTACCAGCGGCGCGGTGGAGCGCGACGAATCGCGTTCGTCGCGGGCGCGGATGTCGGCGAGGACGCGGTCGTAGGTGACGGTCGATCCGGCCTTGGCGAGTTCGGCATGACGGCGGCGGGCGCGGATCGCGGGGGTGGCTTTCACGAACAGCTTGGCATCGGCATCGGGGGCGATGACCGTGCCGATATCGCGGCCGTCGAGGACCGCGCCGCCGGGTTGTTGCGCGAATTTGCGCTGGCGGCGGAGCAGCGAGGAGCGGACCAGCGGGTGGGCGGAAATAATCGAGGCGGTCTGGCCCGCCTCGTCGGTGCGCAGCCATGGATCGGCGAGCAACGTGTCGGGAAAGTCGCAGGCGGCGACGCAATCGGCTTCGCGCGTCGGGTCCTGCCCCTCGCGCAGCACCAGCGTCGCGACCGCGCGGTACAGCAGCCCGGTGTCGAGATGCGGCAGGCCGAAATGCTTCGCCAGCGCCCGCGCGATGGTGCCCTTGCCCGATGCCGCCGGGCCGTCGACGGCGACGATCACAGCGACGCGCCGAGGCCACGCAGCAGCGTGGTGAAGGTCGGGAAGCTGGTCGCGACCGGGGCCATGTCGTCGATCGTCACCGGGGCATTGCTGACCAGGCCGGCGACGACGAAGCTCATCGCGATGCGGTGATCGAGCTTCGCAGCGATGGTGCCGCCGCCGGGCAGCGGATCGCCGCCGGTGCCGTCGATGATCAGACCGTCCCCGGTCTCCTCGACCCGCGCGCCGATCGCGCGCAGCCCTTCGGCCATGGTGGTGATGCGGTCGCTTTCCTTGACGCGCAGTTCTTCAAGACCGCATGTCGTCGTGCGGCCCCTGGCCAGCGCGGCGGCGACGAACAGGATCGGGAATTCGTCGATCATCGACGGGGCGACCGCCGGATCGACCTTGATGCCGGTCAGCGTCGAGGCACGGACCACCAGATCGGCGACCGGCTCGCCGCCGACATCGCGGGGGTTTTCGAAGGTGATGTCGCCGCCCATCGCGCGCAGCACGTCGAACAGCGCGGCACGGGTCGGGTTGAGGCCGACATTGGTGATCGTGACATGGCTGCCCGGCACCAGCAGCGCGGCCACGACCGGGAAGGCGGCGGAGGAAGGATCGCCGGGAACGGTGATCGTCTGCGGCTTCAGTTCCGCCTCGCCGTGCAATTCGATGACGCGACCGGCGGGGGTTGCCTCGACGGTCAGTTTCGCGCCGAAGCCGGTCAGCATCCGTTCGCTATGGTCGCGGGTGGGCACGGGTTCGACGATGCGGGTGATGCCCGGCGTGTTGAGGCCGGCGAGCAGGATCGCCGACTTCACCTGTGCCGAGGCGACCGGCAACGTATAGTCGATCGGCACTGCGGGCACGATCCCGCGCAGCATGAGCGGCAGGCGACCGCCGGGGCTGGCGGTGATCTCCGCGCCCATTTGGCTTAGCGGTTCGATGACGCGGCCCATCGGCCGTTTGCTGAGTGAAGCGTCGCCGGTGAAGGTCGCGGTGATCGCATGGCTCGACACCAGCCCCATCAGCAGCCGGGTCGAGGTGCCCGAATTGCCCATGTCGAGCGCGGTGGCGGGTTGCAGCAGCCCGCCCACCCCGACACCGTCGATCGTCCAGATCCCGTCGTCGCCCCGCATGATCGTCGCGCCCATCGCGCGCATCGCGGCGGCGGTGGACAGGACGTCCTCCCCCTCCAGCAGGCCGGTCACGCGGCTGGTGCCGACCGCGAGCGCGGACAGCATCAGCGAACGGTGGCTGATCGACTTGTCGCCGGGAACCGGGGCGGTGCCGGTCAGCGGACCGCTGGCGGCGACGGACAGGGGCGTGGGGGCGGCGTGGTGCATGACCGGCGGCTTTGACAGCGCGTGCCCGCTATGGCAAGGCGCGCCCCATCCGGGGGTCTGCCCCGTTTTTCCACGACACCGAAAGGTTTGGCTACACATGGTGAAGCCGGAATGGGGTACGAAGCGTACCTGTCCGAAATGCGCGACGCGCTTCTACGATCTCGGCAATGACGAGCCGGTCACGTGCATCAATTGCGGCGTGCACTGGAATCCCGAACCGATCCTGAAATCGAAGCAGCCGCTGCCGTTCGAACAGGTGAAGGTCGAGAAGGAAGGCGCGAAGGACGCCGATCTGGGCGACGATCTGGACATCGAGGGCGACGACGAGCCGTCGGCCGACGACGATGTCGATCTGGGTGGTGACGACGACCTGGGCGTCGACACGACCGACGAGGACAGCGACGCCGAGCGTTGATGTTTTTGGCAGGCGGGCGATAAAAGCCGCTTGCCAAACCGGCGCCCTCCGCATAGAGGGCGCTCCTCCCCGCAAGGGGACGAAGCCGCCGACCAGCAGCGGCTTTGGAAAAATGGACGGGGCCGTAGCTCAGCTGGGAGAGCGCTGCAATGGCATTGCAGAGGTCAGGGGTTCGATCCCCCTCGGCTCCACCATTTCTTCTGGCTGTTATCCTGACATTTTTGACCTTCCTCCTCGCGAGGGGGCGGCAGCTTCTCCGGTGTTGGTCCGGTGCAGGGCACCCGGAGCAAGCTGCTCAAGCTCGTCGATCACGCTCTGAAGAGCGGTCTGCACCGAGGCGAAATCGCCTTCGGCATAGATTTCTGTCTGGCTGGGCAGCAGGTGCCCCATGTAGCCTTGCAGATCCCACGCGGTCGCGCCGCGCTTCCGCACGATCGTCGCGAGGCTATGGCGCAGGATGTACTGCTGCCACTCCCGGCCGGTCGGAAGCTTCAGCTCCGCAAGCATGGTGTCCCACGCGCGGGCGACGTTTCGAATCGGGCGACCGTAATAGTTCACGAGGTAGCCGCGGCCGACGCGCTCGTTGACCGGCAGCTGGTCATAGGAGACCCATTCCGCCTGTAGCCAGTGGGCGAGCAGGGGCAGGACGGGCAGCAGCGGCCGCACCTTCTTGTTCTGGACACGGCCGACCGGATTGAGGTCGATCGTCTCACTCCCCGGCATCCACTGGTTGCGCTCGGGAGCGACGCAGATGTCGACCACAGCCCCGGGCCGCGCGATCGTGCAGATCGAGCCGATCAGGAAAGCGTGAAGCGACGCCCGCATCGGATCGGCAGCGGCATAGGCAACCATGCGCGCCAGATCGGGCACGCCGATCCGACTGCGCCGTGTGCGCTGGACCTGTTTCGCCGGCAGCGGCTTGTAGGTTGGTCGCTTATCCGATCGAGGCGGATCGGCGTTCGCCGCGTGGTTAAGCGCCGCTGCCGTCTGCGCGATCACCGTCTCGGTCGCCGCCGGCGATCGCGGTCGCGACTTCGTGATTTCGCCGTCCCCGTTGCGCCAGACGACGGGCTGCGCCTTCGACCATTCGCGCAGCGCGTTCGCGAACGACGTCGTGCAGGCAACCGCGCACGTCGTCCCGATGCCGAACTTGCCGCCGGTCGTGTCCTGCGATTCGAGGAAGTCGAGCGTGTGATTCAGGCGCATCTCGATCGCGCAGGCCGACGCGCGGTTGTCGCCCCATTCGAGGCGATAGTCGGCGATCGCATCGGTCAGCAGATACTGCTCACCCTTGGCGATTGGCTGGCCACAGGCTTGGCAGAACGCCGGGCTTTCCGACGCGTCGGAAAGGTACCGGCGATCGAGCGCTAGGATCGCGTCACCCTCATCCGTCGCGCGCGTCGATGCGCTGCGGACACGTCGTGCGCCGACATCGTACCAGAAGATGGTGAGGTAGGGACTACGGCTAGTGCCGTCCGCCCTCCTGTCCCAATCGAGCCAGTATTTCCCCCGTCGATAGATTGGCGGCGCGCGATCCGGCACAGTGACTGTTCCTCGTGAAATTTGGTTTTGGCGGGGCCGGTTAGGTCAAAGATGCCGAGATTGGTAAGTAGATCGAGGTCGGCGGCGGACAGGCTGATGCCTTTGCCTAGCTCGCAGGCTCGACTGAGCCGACGGTCCAGGCGCACGATGGGCGCGGTCATGATGGTGTCTCCGGTTGTGGAAGCATGGGAAGCAGGGCCGCGCATCATGCGCGGCCCTCCGCGCGACGTTCGCGCGCGGTCGGCTTGCGTTCGATCGAGGCGGTCTGTGCCCCCGTGGCGACGATCGTCAGCTGCCGCTTCTTGCCGACCGTGACGACATCGATCACGCCCAATCGGCGCAGATCGGCGAGTGCTTTTGCGGTGTCCGATATGTCGCCGCCGATGCGTTCGGCTAGCGCGGCGTTTGTCGGGCACGCAGCTCCTTCAGCCGCGATCCTTTCGAGCACGTTGAAGACGCGTCGCTGGTTGATGCCAAGCTTCACCGGACCACCTCGTCGGCCAGCTCGCGGAGCGACCATTGGTCGAGGACCATGACGCTCGGTCCCGTCACGAGCCAAAGGGGCATCGCTTGGCCGTGGACTGTAACACGGCTTTCGACCGGAGCGACGTACACGTGCCGGGCGCGAAGTGCGTTCAGGACCGCTTCGATCGTGGGCCACCGGCCCTGCAGATATTCGCGCCGGAGCGTCTCCGGATTTGGTGCCTGCGAGTCGCGCCGACCACCGGCGCGATCGCGCTCGGCTGCGGCGGCGGTTTCGGCATCGAAGTTGCGGCGGGCGGCGTCGTACAGTGTTTCGTGGTCGCGTGCGCCGGTGCGGTCGCGCGCCCGGTCCATCGCATCGCGGAAACCGCGCAAGGCTTCTTCTTGCGTTGTCCGGTACCAAGCGTCTTCGAACCAAGCGCGTTTCGTCTCTGCTGCCCGACGAAGCATCTCGTCCGTGTCGACGTCTGCCGAACGGGCGGCGCGATCCCGTCCGGGTTCACCGGGCTCGCCCTTCTGACCTTGACGCCCGGTACCGGCGGCGCTTGATTTCTTGCGGCCGGGTATGTCGAACGCGTCGAGCGACAGCCCTGCGCCTTGCGCGATCGCCGTACCACGCGCGATCGCCGCCTCCCGCTCACCGTCGAACTGCGTCGACCGCGCGACCGCAAAGCACTGCTCCGCGAGTTTTCGCGCGCGGGTCGGATCGGTGCGGGAGGCGGCGGCGGTCAAAGGGCGCGCTCTGCCGCTACGGCCAGCGCCTCGCGGACGATAGCTGCCACCCATTGCTTCCCATCTTCGTTCAGCTCGCTCCATTCGGGTGCGGCGAAGGTGCGCAGTACCCAAGGGGCGTCGCAGATGGCTTCGGCCATGCCCGTGAAGGTGGACGTAGGCAGGACGCGCAACAGATTCGCTTCTTTGAAACGATCGATGAGGATCAGGGTCCGGAGCGGACCGGCCGGCAACGCACCCATCACAGCCCGACCATGATCTGGATGCCGGGGCCGCCTACCAGCCAGTCCGTCATCAGCACCGAGACCACGCCGACAACGAAGAGCGCGACCGTCTCGATCGCCGCCTTTTTATGATAGTCGCGGTCGCAATCGGGGCAGTTGCAGTCGATCAGGTGGATCGTCACGCGGCGCGGAGCCGGGTCGTGGCGCGGGGAAAGCGGGCGAACGCGGGGCATCAGCGGTCTCCATTCCAGTTGAGGTTGCGAAGGGCGATGAGGGCCAGCAGGCAGGCTAGGGCGGCGGCGACGATCGCCGGCGCGTTGCGCCCCACCAGCCCGAAGCCGGCGGCAAGGCCGGTCAGCAGCGCCGAGGCGCGCAGGCAGTCACGGTTCAGCGGGGTTAGGGGACGCATTACGTGGCGCTCGCGCAGGCAATGCAGAGGTCCGGCGCGTCCCACCCCCATGCCGGCACGGCGATCCCGAGCGGCCCTGTGTCGCTTGATGCGCAGATCCGGCACAGCCGCGGCAATGGCAGGTCGTACCCGTCATGAATGACCGACAGCCGTTCGAGGACCGCCAGATCGAACGGGAATCGCTGTCGCAGGGCGACGATCGTCGACCAGCGCACCGCGACCAGATCGGCCTCGATCATCTTCAGCCACTCGATCCGCTCTGCTTGCGACATAGCCGGATCGGTCTCGATGACGTCGACGACATCCTCGTGCGACTTTCCGGACGCAGTGCGTCGACACTTCAGGTACGCTCCGGGGGTCAGGGTCACGAAAATCTCCGGGCAGCAGAAATCCGCTTCGCGAACCATGGTGGTCGCGAACCGGGGCGGGTTGGTCGGGTGTTCAGGAAGTGCTAGTCGACGCGTGTCATGGCGCCTGCGGTTGGCGGCGGATCATCTGGCGCAGGATCGTCGTGATCCGATTTTTGGCTTGGACCGACTTCGCGAGGCCGCGGAGCGCGGCCTTCAAGGTCGAGGGCGACGGGTTGGCGGTTGCCGCGACCAGCGCCGCCGTGGCGTCGCCATTCTCACGGACCGATTCCATCGTCGCCACCAGCAGCGCCTGCTGGTCGAAATCGACATGCATCCGCTGCGCCTCGAGCTTCAGCTTCATCGTGTCGTGGATCGGCCGGCCGCCGGTGGTGGCGTCGTGCTCGGCATCGAGGAGCATGGCATCGTGGCAGGTCAGCTTCGCGCGCCGATCGGGATCGGACAGGCGGCGCAGGTAGAACCGGCTGCGGCCGGTCACCTCGGCCGCGCGATCCATGCCGATGACGTTGATCACGTCACAGAGCGCCTGCTCGATCGAAAGGGGTGGCCGCGGCTTCGTCACGCGCACGGTCCAAAAAGCGAGGCCGATCGTAACATACGACCGACCCCACCCACGCCTAAGGAGAGGCGGCGCAAGACCTGCGCCCGACCGGTACGATACAAAGCGACCGGGCGCAGTTTCCGACCGAAGATCCGGCGGTCGAAAGGAGGAAACGATGAATGCTTGCCTTCCGGGGCCGGGCTGGACGCCCGACCCCTTCCGGCTATCGTGTGAATTGCAACACACACACGAAGGGCTGGAAACATGGACGAGGATGATCGCGCGGAAATCCGCGCGGCGTATGTCGACGCGAAGGCGATCGGATCGGTGGCCATTGCCGGTGTCGTCAGCGTCTGCGCCGTCCTGCTGCGCAAAGGACACATCACGCCGGGCGAGCTGTCGGAAGTTAACGACTTCATGGTCGCTGCCGTCGAGCGATCAGAAGCATCGCCACACATGCAAGCAAACCTGCACGAAGCCATCGGCCACCAGTTTTCGGCGCTGGTCGCCGCACTTGATCGAACGGGAACGATACCGCCAACGCAGGAAGGTTGATCCGCCAATCGGTGGAGCGATCGGTCACGCGGCACCCCCTGCAGTTGGCGCAAAGTCGGGACAGCCGTTCGACCGATCGGCGACGGACAGCGGCACGGGGCCACGCTGGCCGACCCACCATGCCTCGGCCGCGCACTGGACCGCTTCGGTCAAGCGAACGTCGCACTCGCGGCAACCGCAGACGGCGTTACAGAAGGTGCGGTCGCGGAAGCACATCATGCCGGCGCCCCTCCGGTATGATCGAAGAGGTCCGGGACTGGTGCTTCCGTCCGTGGGTACACGTCTGGCCTTAAATCGAACCGGGAGACCCCGGTCGCTGCTTCGACTTTCAGGACGTATTCGGCCGGGCACACCTTCCCACGGTTCACCCATTTCGACACCGCTTGGGGTGAGCAGCCGACAATCCTCGCCATGGCCGACTGCGAGCCAGCGGCGTCGACCGCAGACCTCAGCGCAACAACCATGGTTGATTCGTTGTCCATACGATTCGGTTACAACCGAGGTTGAAGAGCTGTCAACACCTAAACGTCAGTCGTACGCTTCAACCGCAGTGGTAAACATTATCAGGTGATTGATCCTGCTCGACTGAAAACCCGAATGGCGGACTGTCGGCTATCGCAGGCCGAGTTGGCTCGGCGCGTCAACGTCAGCCAGCAGACGATCTACAAGCTGATTCACGGCGAGGCTCGCGGATCAAAGCATTTACATCGAATCGCCCGCGTCCTCGCGACCACCCCCGCCTATCTGACGGGTGAAGTCGACGATCCGGATCAAGATGCCCCAGAGCCGCCGACGCTGTCACATGAGCAGGCGGAGTGGTTGGCATTGTTTGACGCGCTTGACGGTCCGAAACGGGCGGCACTGGCGCAGGTTGCTGAGGTTATGCGGACAGATCCAGTGCGCCGGCAGTCATCAGCGACGGAGGGTGCTGACGCCGCTACTGAGCAACGTACGTCAGCCTCCTCGTATCAAGAGTTCACTCTGCCGGTTCTGTTTCCCCCGGAGTTCGCCCTGACGCGGATGTTCGAGGCGCTCCTTGCGATGGTCGATCCGGCGGCACCAACTGAAGTGCAAGCGCAGTCGCTCGCGAAGAATCTGCCAATCGGGTTATCGCAGCTTCGCGATATCCTGCCGCCTCCGCCGCCGGCTGTTGGCGCAGGTGCTTCGTCAGGTCAGTCCAAGACGCTCGTTGAACAGCAGTGACGATGGCACATGCCATTTCACAAGGAACGCAGCCGCGATCACAGGCGGCCGTCGATCGATACGCTTCACCCAACGCCAAACTCCCTGAAGTGTGGTTCTTCGGTGGCGCTGAAAACGACCGGTATACGATCGAGGTTAACGCGTTCGGGAAACTGCGACCGGATCGGACGTACCCGCGCGGGCAACAAGAACGGGACCATGACGATGGATGATCTGCCGACTCCAGTTGCGGAAATGACCGATGCCGCACTTCGGCGGGCCTACCTCTCCACCGACGGCGAGCCGGGCGACCCGGTACCAGACGCTCTGATCGCCGAGATCGAACGACGCTGTCTGGATATTTGATGGTGTGAAGCGCTCGTCTCGGCAGATGACACCGTAGAAACGGCGCGTTTCCGAGGGGTGCGGGGCGCGACGGCGGACGGAGTGTCCGCCGCTGAAGCATCCACCACGGATCAAACCCATATGCAGTGTGTCTGTTATCCCGCCACCCAATTGGCAGTAAGCATTCCGTAGCCCAGCATGATAGTCCTATGCTCCGTACCAGAAACCGCATTAGGAGGGGAAATGGACGTCAAGGATGTAGAGGCGCTTCTCACTGGTGCTGAAGAAACCGACACGCTCGAGTTTAAAGCTGCCGTCAGTTGGGATCGTAACCTATTTGTGAAAGATATCTTGGCTCTTGCTAACGTTATCGACGGCGGCCGCATAGTCGTTGGTGTTGAGGACGGCACCTTTTCTCGACAAGGTTTAACTGCGCAGCAGCAATCATCGTTTCATAACGACACAATGCGCGATGCTATCGCACCCTTTGCCGACCCGAGGGTTTTGTTTCGTTCCGAGGTAGTAGAGGATGCTCAAGGGCTACGGTACGTGATCATAGACGTTAGCCCCTTCGAAGATATACCGGTCATATGTCATCGGGACGGGGCGGACGTACGGGCGGGGGTCATCTACTTCCGCAGTAGAACGCGGCGGCCAGCAAGCGCTCCAATTTCAAGTAGTTCCGAAATGCGGGATCTCGTCGAGCGAGCGGCCGTGTTAAGCACAATGAGGCTCAATAGGATCGGTTTCGTACCCCGCTCTCAAACAGAACCCGACTACGACGCGCAACTAGGAGGTCTATGATGAAGGATGGCTTACTAGAGCGTATTCAGAATCTGGCTTACTGGCGGGTGCTAATTCGGCCGTTAGTTCCCCTCGAGGCAGAATTGTCGTTTAGATCTTGTATGGAGGCTGTAGCTGCCAGCAAGGTCTCAGTGCGGGGCTGGGATTATCCGCACACCGAGAGTGAGCGATATGATGGCCGTGGTGGCAGCGGCCGAGGGGAAGATTTCTATGAAAGTTGGACTGACTGGGAAGGGTTTCAAGAATTTTGGCGGATGTATCGATCCGGCCAATTCCTGTCGTATAATCTACTGCACGGTGAATTGGGAATGTTTGGATCGCCGGGGGGGCAGCGCATCGTGCCGGCTGTAGACACTGTTTACAGCGTTTCAGAATTTATTGAATTTTCGCAACGGCTTGCGAAAAACGTACCATTTAGCGCGGGTTATGTCGTTACGATCTCCTTGCGGAATGCTGGAGGTTATCAATTAAGCGCTGGGCCAAGACGGATGCCTTTTTCAGGTCGGCTAGTGAATAGTAGCCAAGACCTAACAGTAACGAAGCGTGTTGGCCCGAACGAGATATCAAATGGGACGATCGCAATCGCTAATAGCGTCCTTCTTGATATTTTTGATCACTTCGGTTGGAATCCGGATCCAAATCAAATCAAACGGGACCAAGAAGCATTCTTTAAGCGTGACTTTGGTTGAGCTGTAGCGTCAAGTATGTCGTAGCGTATGAGCAAAGGCAACAACATGCCGATACCCTTAGAGAAGATTGTTGACGCCGCTCGGGCGGCTGGGTTTGAAACAGAGCTCCGGGTTGCAGGGATTGCGGAAGCCGTCGGCTGGCGAGTAAGTCAGAATGTGTACTTTGTTGATAAGGATGAACGAAAAGGTCGGGAGCTCGATCTTTTATTGTATAGGAAAAGTACAAGTTCGCGTGTTAAGCCAGAAGTCACTTGCATGGTTACACTTTGCGTGGAAGTGAAGAAGACTGCGGACCCGTTTATATTTTACACGAGTAGAAAGGGGTATCCCGATGGATCTTCAGGTTACGGCATATTCCACTGGCGAAACAAGGTTGATCATACCATCCTTTCGATGGATGACATTGAACGCAAGAGGCCTTTGGCGGAAAGCATACGACTAGCTCGATCATACTCCAGCTACCGCAATGGGCAAACGCAGCACATACAAGCGGGTGTCATATCTGCTTTCAAGGCTGCGATACACGAGCGGGATAACTGCTCTGAAGTATATTCTGACTCATCAGGTGATATTTGCTTCTTCGTTCCCATGGTGGTGGTAGATGGTCCCCTTTATGAGTGTTACTACAATAGTAGCGGGGACGATTTGATCGCGGAGGCGGTTGATCACGTCGTTTATCGGCAGAACTACCATTCTGACCATTACGGTCAAGTATCGCAAAGCGTTTATGTTATTACGCTCTCGTCTTTCCAAAGTCGGCTAGAAGAATTTCGCGTGTGGGAAACAGATATAGGGGAAACGCTCATCCGCAATCGAAAAAAANACTGGAAGAGATTTTATAGGTAGCGGGTATTGTATGGGTATTGTATGGGTATTGTTCTACCGGAGTAACGGTCGCGAATCAGATTTTGAACGCTGTCGTCTTTGGAGCGGCGGACGGTGCGTCCGCCGTGCCGTCAAGTTTTGTACGATTTCGCACAAGAGCTGCACTACAAT
>NZ_LMLN01000030.1:0-75167 GCF_001421915.1 Sphingomonas sp. Leaf62
TCCGCCATCGCCCTGGCTGCCACCATCATCTTCTGGCTGTAATCAACGAGTCCTGACCCTAGCACCTAACCTTATGGGTCATCGGGCAGTCAGTTGCTGCGTACCGGACCGGTCGAGCATTCGAAGTCCGCGGCGGGCTACGTCATGCGCGCGCGCCACCTGATTCGACTGCATCAGCAAGGACGCATCCTCGCCTGCCAACACGCGAGTATATAAAGCGCGAGCTGCGTCGGGACGATCCGTCATCGCGTACACCGCCGCCAAGTTCAGCAAAACCTGTGGTTCACGGCTGCCGGCTCGGGTGTCGCGTTCTAGGGCGCGTTCGGCTTGTGGTAGTTTGCCGGCCTCTATTGCCGCGTGCGCGTATTGCGCATCCTGGGCGTTCGCGCTGGCGGCGAAACCCATGGCCGCCAGCGCCGGGGCAAGCAGTACGAGCGTTCCGATTCGCATGACATCATCTCCTGTTTGTTACATCGTGATGACATCAATGTTTCACTTTTACGACGGCTCCGCAAGCCGGGCACAAAAAAAGGGGCGGCCGAAGCCGCCCCTTTGCGAGACAGTGGTGCGCGCGATCAGAAGTCGGCGCGGTACTGTTCGTTGCCGACGAAGCCGAGCTTCGTCACGTTCGCCCGCTTGATGATCGCGAGCACCCCGTCGACCACTTCGTACCGCGCCGTCGCGTCCGGCTGGAAATGGAGTTCGGGCTGCGGACTCATCGCCACCGTCTGATCGAGAAACTGCGTCAGCGTGACTTCATCGACCGGCGTGCCGTTCCAGAAGGTCTGGCCCTGCGCATTGATCGCGATCTTGTTCTTGACCGGATCGATATTCTGCTGCGGCCGATTGTCCGGCTGCGGCAGATCGACCTTCACCGCGTGGCTCTGGATCGGGATGGTGATGATGAACATGATCAGGAGCACGAGCAGCACGTCGATCAACGGCGTGGTGTTCATGTCCATCATGGGTTCGTCGTCTGAGCGACCGCCACTGCTCATTGCCATGTCAGGCTACTCCTATTGACGCGCGCGCGGCGTGGTATTGGGGTCCGGCTCCGAAATGAACCCGACCTTGGTGAAGCCCGCCGACTGCATCGTGTAGATCGTACCGCCGATGCAGCGATACGGGGTGTTCACGTCGCCACGGATGTGCACTTCGGGCAGTTCCAGCTTAGGATTGCCGATGCCGCCCTGACGGGCGATTTCGTCTTCCAGCTTCTTGACCGCGCGGGTGCGCAGCTCGTCGGCGTTGACCCGGGTCAGGCCCCAGTACACCGCACATTCGTTGCCGAGGCCCTGTACCGAAAGCGAAACGTTTTCGGGCTTGGTCGTCGTCGGTTCGAACACGACCTTCGGGACCTTCAGACCGCTCACCTGCTGCACCACGACCGGAACCGCGATCAGGAAGATGATCAGCAGCACGAGCATGACGTCCACGAGCGGCGTGGTATTGATGTCCGAGAGGGGGGCTTCTTCGCCGCCGCCGCCAACACTCATCGCCATGAGGCTATCCTATCCACTTTTACTCAATCGAACCGGCGGGATCGGTCACGACCCCGCCGGTGTCAGCGTCCAATCAGACGCGCGGTGCGGTCGGCACGCCACCGGCCTGGCCGGCGGTGGTGCTGCCGACTGCCGGCTTGGCGACAGGCGCCGGACCGCGAGCGGCAATGGCCGGACGAACCGCACCGTTCGACGCGAGGAAGCCCAGCACGTCGTTCGAGAAGGACGACAGATCCTTCTGGATCGACTTGTTGCGGCTCTGCAGCCAGTTGTAGGCGAGCACGGCAGGAACCGCGACGACCAGACCGATGGCGGTCATGATAAGCGCTTCACCGACCGGACCGGCGACGTCGCCGATGGCGGCCTGACCGGCGGCACCGATCTTCACCAGCGCGCGGTAGATGCCGACGACGGTACCGAACAGACCGACGAACGGCGAGGTCGCGCCGACGGTGGCGAGGAACGGCAGGCCGCTGTTCAGCTTCGAGTTGATCGACGCTTCCGAACGGGCGAGCGAACCGTGCAGCCAGTCATGTGCCTCGACCGGATCGGTCAGCTTGCCATGCTGTTCCTGCGCGGCGAGGCCGTCGTCGACGATCTGGCGATAGGCCGAGTTCTTGTCGAGCTTCGCAGCGCCTTCACGCAGCGAGTTCGACTGCCAGAACGACGCCTGAACGCGCTTCGCCTGGTTCATGATCTTCTGCTGTTCGAACAGCTTGGTGAAGAGAATGTAGAACGAACCGACCGACATGATGACGAGAATGACCAGCGTGCTGATCGCGATCGCGCCGCCCTGCTGCAGTGCTTCGTAGAAGCCGAAGTTCGGAGCCCCGGCGGGTGCGCCGGCAGCAAGAATCGGAGTGAGCATCGAATAGTTTCCTTAGAGCTGATATGTTCTTGAAGAATATGCCCCGGTATTGCCCCGCGTCGTTTTCGCCGCGAGGCACCCGGTCTTACCGATCGGCAGGCAGCTGCCAGCGAACTCGACGCGACGAACTCGAACGGATCGCATTACCCGACTGATCGAGTGCCGGCGAGTAACGGGCGCGGCGTTGCAGGGCCGAGCACGCGGCCCGATCCAGCGCGGCCGAACCGCTCGACGAGGTCACGCGGCAGTTTTCGACGCGCCCCTGGGCGTTGATGTCCCACGAGATCGCCGTGACGCCTTCGTCACCGCTGTTCAGCGCCGACGCGGGATAATCTTCCTGCGTGATCCACTGCGACGGATCGCCCTTGGCACCAGCAGCCTTGCTGATGACCGGTGCCGGCGGCGCAGGCGGCGCGGCAGGAGCCGGCGGCGCAGGCGGGCCCGCAGTCGGAATCGGCGCATAGGACGGCGGCGGCGTCGTCACCGACTGCATCACGACCGGCGGCGGAGCCTGGGTCTGGACGATCGGCGGCGGCGTCACGACCGGCGGCGGCGACTGCGGCTGCGGCTGGTCAGGTGGCGGCGGGGGAGGAGGAATTTCCTCGGGCGGGGGTGGCGGTTCCTCGACGTCGAACGTCTCGGTATCCTCAGTCACCTTCTTCACATATTTATAGGCAAGACCGGAAATGAACGCATACCCGATCAGAACGTGGAGCAACCCCACGATGATCAGCGCGACGATCCGGCCATTACCTGCTTTTTGATCAGCGTAAGCCATTCAGCAACCAAACTCCTCTAGCCCGGTACATTGGGTCGGTCCGTCCGGCGAAACCGGCGCGCAACGACCGTCGTGTCCGGGGCTACGCGGCATTCCGGACGCGATTGTCTATCGCGGCCTTTTAAACGACGCAAACGCTTTGTCGGACGAAACAATCGTACAATCGCGCCATTACCGAAATAAGTCTGTAACCCAGCATTTCCGGCGATTATGACCGGCAGGATGAAGCGCATTTTCCTAGCCGCGACCGGCATGTCCCTGTTTCTGATCGGGTGTGGCCCGGTCGTCGCGCGTCAGAATGGCACGCCGGATGTTATCGCTACCGAATCATCCGGGCCATCCTACGCGCAACTGGTCAGCCTGTCGCTCGACGGTGATATCGTGCTGGATGCGACGATTCGCTCCGCCGCGCGCATCCCACCGGCCGAAGCGACCGGACTGGCACCGGGGCATGTCCGGTTCTACGTCACCGTCGATGTCGGCGCGCTGATCCGCGCGAACGGACCGTTGCCGGCGCGCGTCGGCTATCTGGTCGACGTTCCGTTCGATCCGCGCGGCCGAGCGCCCAATCTGAAGCGCCAGCGTGTCATCGCGTTCGCCCGTGCCGTGGCGGGACGTCCCGATCAGATACAATTGCTGACGCCCGATGCGCAATTCGCGTGGAGCCCCGCACTCGACCAGCGGGTGCGCGGCGTCGTTCGCGACGTGCTCGCTACCGATGCGCCGCCGGCGGTGACCGGGGTTGGCAATGCGTTTCACGTCCCCGGCACGCTGCCCGGCGAGGGCGAAACGCAGATCTTCCTGAAGACCGCCGATGGCAATCCGGTATCGCTGCTGGTCCTGCGCCGGCCGGGCGAGGCGAAGCGCTGGGCTTTGTCGCTGGGCGATATCATTGACGAGGCGGGCGGCGCGCCGCAGCGCGATACGCTGGCATGGTACCGGCTGGCCTGTGGTTTGCCGGACGCCCTGCCCGAGGGAAGCCTGCAAGCGCAGGAAGACGACAATGCGACGATCGCCCGCGAGGATTATGCGTTCGTGCGCGAGCAGTTAGGCCCCTGCAACGACGGTCGCCGCGGCTGAGCGATCAGCGACCGAGGTGGACGAAGTCGCGTTCGAACCGAACCAGCCCCGCCCCGCCGTCGACGAACAGCACCTGACCGGTCGATGCGGTAGCGCCGGCCAGGAAGATCACGGCATCGGCGACCTGATCGGCGGTCGGCAGGCGTTCGAGCGGCATCATCGCCGCCAGTCGCTGCAACTGGTCGGGATCGTAATCGTCGGTCGCGATGGTCAGCCCCGGCGCGACGCCATTGACGCGGACCGACGGTGCCAACGCGAGGGCGAGGGTCCGGGTCGCCTCGGCAAGTGCCTGTTTTGACAGGGTATAGGCAAGCTGGTCGCGATGCGGATGCGCGATCCGCTGGTCGAGAATGTTGACGACCGCCGATCCGCCCTGCCCCGCCAATGCCGTGGCGAGCGCGAACGGCGCGGCGGCGTTGACCGCGAAGTGCGCGTTCAGCGATTCGGGAGCGGGATAGCTGTCATCGTCGGCGCGGAAGCACGACGCGTTGTTGACGAGCAGATCGACCCGCCGCCCGAAGCGATCCGCAACCGCCGGAATGATCGCGACGACCGCCGCCGGATCGGCAAGGTCCGCGGCGAAGGTGGCGTGGCGAGCATCCTCCAGACCCTCGATAATCAAACGATCGGGTTCGCCCGCGCGACTGGCGTGGAGCGCGACGTCGTATCCCGCCTGCGCCAGTCGGACGGCGATCCGGCCGCCCAGCCGGCGATAGCTGCCGGTGACCAGCGCCAGCGGGCGGGTCACCGCCGGTGCCGGACCATCGTGATGCCGATCGATTCGCCGGCTTCGGCAATGGCCAGCTTCACGATGCGGATCTTCACGCGCTGCACGCGCGGATCGGACAGGAAGAGGGTGTCGACGATATGGTCGGCCACCCCCTCGATCAGGGTGAAATGCACCCCCGGCGGCAGCGCGTCGGTCGCGGCGTGCTTGAGGTCCATATAGCTTTTGGAGGCCGATAGCGGCGTGTCCGGCGTGAAGCGTTCGGGACAGTCGAGATCGACCGTCATCGAGATCCGCAACGGTTGCGGCAGGTGCGTTTCCTCGGAGTAAATGCCGGTCAGGACATTCACTTCGACATCATGGACTTCCAATTGAAGCGAATCGCGCACTCTGCACCTGTCATCATATGGGAATATCGGCGCGATAGCAGAAGGCGCCGGTAGCGGAAGCGGGGACCGGCGAATCTTGGCCCTTGTGCCTGTCCGTCGCGGCGGTACAGGCGCGCATTCCGTTTCGATTGGACCCGTATTGCCCGACTTGCGCCCCCTCGCCTCCGTTCCCCCGGCCGATGTCGAAGCACTGCTCGATGCGGCGTTCGGGATCGATCGGCATCGGCGAACGGCGTATCGGGTGCGCGAGGGGCTGCAACCGATCGGGGCGCTCAGCTTCGCCTGGGTCGAGGACGGGCGGCTGACCGGATGTATCCAGTGCTGGCCGGTACAGCTCGACACCGATGATGGACGAGCGGTGCCGATGGTCATGGTCGGCCCGGTCGCGGTCGCGCCCGACCGGCAGGGGACCGGGATCGGACACCGGCTGATGGCCGAAGCGATCGCGGCGGCGGGCAGCGACGCGCCGCTGATGCTGATCGGCGACCCCGAATATTATGGCCGGTTCGGCTTTGGTGCGCAGCGGACCGGCGGGTGGCGGATGCCGGGTCCCTACGAACAGCGGCGGTTGCTGGCGCGCGGCACCGTGCCCGACCATGGCGGCATGGTGGGTCCGCGCATTGTACTGGCGGCGTGAACCCCTTGTGGTGGGCGCGCGGTCCAAGCTAACGGACGCCCATGCCGATGCAGCCCCCCGCCGATTTCGCCTCGCTCTCCCTCGCCGAGGTCGCTCGCCTTGCCGCCGAAGCGAAACTGCCGCCGGTCGATCGCTGGAACCCGACCCATTGCGGCGACAGCGAGATGCGGATCGCTGCCGATGGGACCTGGTATCATCAGGGGAGCGCGATCACGCGGGCCGAGATGGTGCGGCTGTTCTCGACGATCCTGCGACGCGAGGCCGATGGATCGCACGTGCTGGTGACACCGGTCGAGAAGCTGTCGATCGCCGTCGACGATGCGCCGTTCGTGGCGGTCGAGGCGAAGCTGTCGGGTGAGGGCGAACAGGGGCGGATCGCGTTCCGGCTGAATACCGACGAGCTGGCGGTGGCCGATGCCGGGCATCCGATCCGGATCGAAGGGGATGCCGACGCGCCGCGCCCCTATCTGCGCGTGCGCGGCGGCATGGATGCGCTGATCGCGCGGCCGGTCTTCTACGAACTGGTCGAGCTGCTGGTGACGGGGCCGGACGGGCGGCGCGGGCTGTGGAGTGAGGGCGCGTTCTTTCCGTTCGAGCCGGCATGACGCTGGCCGACCGGCTGCGCGCGCGGCTGGCGGACCCGGTCGAGGGGTTGCTGACCGGCGATCTGAACGGCGCGGCGCCGATGCCGGAGGGCGGCTGGCGGGCGGCAGCGGTGCTGATCGCGGTGACCGAGCGGGCGGAGCCGGGCGTGTTGCTGACGCAGCGGACCGGCGATTTGCGCACCCATGCGGGTCAGGTGGCGTTTCCGGGCGGCAGCATCGATCCGGCGGATGGCGGGCCGGTCGCGGCGGCGCTGCGCGAAGCGGCGGAGGAGATCGCCTTGCCGGCACAGGCCGCGACCGTGGTGGCGACGCTCGACCGCTATCACACGGTGACCGGGTTCGAGGTCGTACCGGTCCTCGCCACGGTGCCGGCCGACCTGCCGCTGATGCCGGCCCCGCTGGAGGTCGATGCGATCTTCGAGGTGCCGCTGACCGTTCTGCTCGACCGTGCGAACTACCAGGTCGGCAGCCGCTGGCATGAGGGGACCGAGCGATTCTATTACGAACTGATCTTCGGCGAACGGCGCATCTGGGGTGCGACGGCGGCGATGATCCTCAATCTGGCACGACGACTGACATGGCCCTGACCGATATCCTTCCCCCCGCCGACTGGATGCAGCGCCCCGGGCTCGACCGGCTGGCCGACGCGCTCGACGCCGATGCCGGGGCGGCGCGCTATGTCGGGGGGGCGGTGCGCGATACGTTGCTGGGGCTGGACGTCTCCGACATCGACGTCGCGACGATCCATCCGCCGCAGGAGGTCGTGCGGCGGCTGGAGGCGGCGGGCATCAAGGCGGTGCCGACCGGCATCGCGCACGGCACGATCACCGCGGTCGCCGACGGAACGGTGGTCGAGGTGACGACGCTGCGCCGCGATGTCGCGACCGATGGCCGCCATGCCGAAGTCGCCTTTACCGATGACTGGCAGGCGGATGCGGCGCGGCGCGATTTCACGATGAACGCGCTCTATGCCGATATGCGCAGCCATCGGCTGCATGATTATTTCGACGGGATCGCCGACCTGAATGCCGGACGGGTGCGGTTCATCGGCGATCCGTTGCGGCGCATCGCCGAGGATCATCTGCGCATCCTGCGATTCTTCCGCTTCCTCGCGCGGTTCGGCGATGCGCCCGATGCGGAGGGGCTGAGCGCCTGTATCGACCGCGCCAACGACCTGATGGCATTGTCGCGCGAGCGGATCGCCGATGAATTGCTGAAGCTGCTGGTCGCGCGCGACGCGGTCGATGTCATGCGGCTGATGGTCGGGCACGGCATCTGGACGCCGGTGCTGCCCGAAATCGATGCGGCGGCGGTCGAGCGCCTTGCCGCGCTGGCCGCCGGCGAAGCGGCTGCCGGCATTGCCCCCGACCCGATCCGCCGGCTCGCCGCGCTGCTCGACACCGGTAATGCCGAGAGCGTCACCGCGCGGCTGAAGCTGTCGAACGCCCATCGCAAGCGGATCGCCACGGCATTGGGCCGCAACGACGCACGGCAAGCGCAGGAGACGGGATACCGGTTGGGCGTCGAGGGAGCGATCGACCAGTTGCTGCTGGCAGGCGAGCCGGAAGCAGCGGCGAGCCTGATCGGCTGGACCCGCCCTGCCCTGCCGCTGTCGGGCGGTGCGCTGGTCGCACGCGGCCTTGCGCGCGGACCCGATGTCGCAAAGGCATTGAGGCTGGTCGAGGATCGCTGGATCGCGGAAGGATTTCCCGGCGCCGCGCGGACCGGCGCCATCGCCGACGACGTCGTCGCTCAGGCGTTGCGCGCCACCAGCATCGCATAGGCCGCATCGGCGTCGATCGGCTTCGAATAGAAATAGCCCTGCCCGAACGCGCAGCCGAGCGCGACGAGCGTCTGTTCGAGTTCCTGCGTCTCGATCCCCTCGGCCGTGGTGCGCATGCCAAGCGCCTGGGCAAGACTGAGGATCGCGCGCACGATCGCCACCTTGTCGCGATCCGCCAGCATTCCCGACACGAAGCTGCGGTCGATCTTGAGCTTGTCGATCGGCAACTTCTGCAGATAGGCGAGGTTCGAATAACCGGTGCCGAAATCGTCCATCGCGATCGTGGCATGCATGGCCTTCAACGCCAGCATCGTCTGCAGCGTGCTGTCGGGATCGACGATGAACGCGCTTTCGGTCAGTTCGATGGTGAAGCGATCGCCCGTCAGGTCGTGGCGCGACAGCACGTCGGCAAACATCGCGGCGATATCGTCGCGCTGAAGCTGCACCGCCGACAGGTTGACCGCCATCCTGGCACCGCAATGCCCGCCGGATTGACGATCCCAAAGCGCGAGCGCCCGCGCCGCTTCATCCATGGCCCAGCGGCCAAGCGGCACGATCAGGCCCGATTCCTCGGCGACGGGGATGAAATCGACCGGCGAGATGTGCTGCCCATCGGGCGTCTGCCACCGCGCCAGCGCCTCGAAACTGTTGATGCGGCCGTTCGACAGGTCATAGATCGGCTGGAACGCCAGCCGGAGCTGCCGTTCCTCCAGCGCGGTGCGCAACCGCGTCTCGATCGAAAACTGGCTGCGGACGATATCGAACAAATGCGGGCGATAGATTTCGGTCTGGCCGGTCCGTTTCGACCGTTTCACCGCGAATTGCGCGTGGCGGATCAGATCCTCGGCTTCGTCCTCGGTATCCTCACCCAGCGCGATACCGATCGAGCAATCGACACTGATGCTGAAATCGGACAGCTGGAACGGCTGGACGAGTGCCTGTTGCAGGCGACCGGCGACCAGAATCGCATCGTCCGGCCCCCCACGCAACGTCAACAGCACCGCGAATTCGTCGCCACCCGTGCGCGCCAGTACGTCGCAGCCGCGCAATACGCCTTTCAGGCGGCGCGCGACCGAGATCAGCAATTCGTCGCCCGACAACGACCCCATGCACGCATTGACGCGGCTGAACCGATCGAGATTGATCGCCAGCACCGCATAGCGCGCGCGATTGCCGTCCGCGATCCGTTCATCGACCAGATCGCCAAAGCCCATACGGTTCGCCAACCCGGTCAGCGAATCGGTATTCATCTCCCGCCGCAGGCTGGCTTCGGTCCGCTGTTCGGCGGTCTGGTCGAGCAGCGTCATCAGACAGCTGGCGACCGAGACCCTGTCGGGACAGCGGGCCAGCGTGACGTCGTAATAACGGCTGTCCACTGAATCGCCGATTTGCAGCGGGACCCGACAGCGGGTTTCGGCCGAGGTCAGAAACGTCCCGATCCGATCGCCGATCGCGTCAAGCAGCGCCGCTTCCCCGCCGCAGACGAAGCCCGCCGCGCGAAAGGCCATGTTGTTCGCGATGAACACCAGTCGGTCGTCGATCAGATCGACGATCGCCGTCGGCGCGGGGATCAGGTCCAGCGTTGCCGTGTCGGCATCGAACGACGAACCCGATACTTTCGACGGTTCAGCCCGAACGGCAACGGAGTCGTCCGAAACCGGATGCGTCCTGAACGCGGAAAGGAACTGCCGACCGAAAGCCATTTGCATCGCTGTACCGCGACGATGGTTAAAAGCTTCTGAAGCCCGGCAAGCTATTCGAACGGATATGCACGTCGCCCGTCAGAAGCGGTTGTCGCGAGGGAAGCCGTTGGGTGGCATCCGCCCGGCCGCACCGCGTGCGGCGCGCCACGGCGTCAGATCGCCCTCGGTACGGACGCGCCCGGTCTCTCCGCCCATCGTCCAGGTCAGCCCGTCGGCGAACCGCAAGGTCCGCGCATCCGACAGGCCGCCATCGCGGAACCGTTGCAGCTGGACCCCCTGCCCACGGGCCATTTCCGCGAGTTCGGACAGCGGAAAGAGCACGAGCTTGCGATTGTCGCCGATCGCCGCGACATAATCATCGTCCGGCGCGATGGGCCGGACGATCTTCAGCTTGGCACCGGGGCGCGGTGCCATCACCTGCTTGCCCTTGCGGGTTTCGGCAAGCACGTCGGCGATCCGCACCGCAAAACCGCGACCATCGGTCGCCGCCAGCAACAGCCGATCGGATGTCGCCGCGCGGAACAGCCCGACGATCCGGGCATCGCCGTCGAGATCGATCATCGCCCGCACCGGCTCACCGAACCCGCGTCCGCCGGGCAGCTTGTCGGCACCCAGCGTGTAGAAACGCCCGCCATCGGTGGTCAGCAACAGCTTGTCGGTCGTGTGCGCGTGAAAGGCGAAGGCCGGACCGTCGCCTTCCTTGAACCGTGCGGTATCGGCGGAGGCGAGGTCGACATGCCCCCTGAGCGCCCGTACCCAGCCGCGTTGCGACAGGATGATGGTCAGCGGCTCGCGCTCGATCATCGCCTCTGCCGGGATTTCGCGTGCCGGGGCGGCTTCCTCGATCGAAGTACGGCGGGCGCCGAGCGCAGTGTCGCTGCCATAGCGGTCGCGCATCTTCGACAGGTCGCGCTTCATGCGGGTCCGCTGCCGGGCCTCGCTGGACAGCAGCAGCGTCAGTTCGGCCTGCTCCTTTTCCAGCTTCGACCGCTCGCCGCGAATCTCCATTTCCTCCAGCTTGCGCAAGGATCGCAGCCGCATGTTGAGGATCGCTTCGGCCTGTCGGTCGGTCAGGGTGAATTCGGCGATCAGCACCGGCTTTGGTTCATCCTCGGTGCGAATGATCGCGATCACCCGGTCGAGGTTGAGATAGGCAGCCAGATAGCCGTCGAGCAATTCGATCCGGTCGGCGATCCTGGCAAGCCGGTGCTCGCTACGCCGGCGCAGGACGACGAACTGGTGATCGACCCATGCCTTCAGTGCCTCGCGCAGCGACATGACGCGCGGGGTGCGATCCTTGTCGAGGACGTTGAGGTTGAGGGGGATGCGCGATTCGAGGTCGGTCAGCCGGAACAGCCCGTCCATCAGCACCTGGTGGTCGACGGTGCGGCTGCGCGGTTCGAGGACGATGCGGATCTCGGCATCCGATTCGTCGCGAACGTCGGTCAGGATCGGCAGCTTCTTGTCGTTGATGAGCGCGGCGATCTGTTCGATCAGCTTGCCCTTCTGCACGCCGTACGGAATCTCGGTGATGACGATCTGCCAGCCGCCGCCTTTCTCCCGTTCGATCGTGTGGCGCGCGCGGACGCGAAAGCCACCACGACCGGTGGCATAGGCTTCGCGGATCGCGGCGGGGGTATCGGCGACGATACCGCCGGTGGGAAAATCGGGGCCGCGCACATAAGCGAGCACGGCGGCGTCATCCGCATCCGGCCGGTCGATCAGCACGATCGCGGCGTCGTACAATTCGGCGGCGTTGTGCGGCGGTACGCTGGTCGCCATGCCGACGGCGATGCCGCTGGCCCCGTTGGCGAGCAGATTGGGGAACAGGCCCGGAAACAGTTCGGGCTCCTGCTCCTCGCCGTTATAGGTCGGGCGGAAGTCGGTAGCGTCCTCGTCGAGGCCCGCCATCAGGTCGATCGCGACCTGCGTCAGCCGCGCTTCGGTATAACGGTAGGCGGCGGCATTATCGCCATCGATGTTGCCGAAATTGCCCTGTCCGTCGACCAGCGGATAACGCAGCGCGAAATCCTGTGCGAGGCGGACCATCGCGTCATAGACCGACTGGTCGCCATGCGGATGGTATTTGCCGATCACGTCGCCGACGACGCGCGCGCATTTCTTGTACCCCGATGCAGGATCGAGCTTCAGCAGCCGCATCGCCCATAACAGCCGGCGATGCACCGGCTTCAGCCCGTCGCGCACGTCGGGCAGCGACCGGGCGGTGATCGTCGACAGCGCGTAGACGAGATAACGCTCGGACAATGCACTGTCGAACGGTGCATCGAAGATGCCGATCGGCGTCGAAGGGTCGGTCAGTTCACTTGCCATCACGACCGCGATAGCAGGCGAACCCCGCCTCTGCGATAGGCGAAATGGAACGAACCGGGATCAGGCCGCCTGTCGCCCGTCGGATACGCGCACGGCACCCGGTTCACCATCGGCCAGCGCCACCACATCGGCGACGATGCCCTGCCATTCGGTGTCGCTCATTTCGATCAGGCCGAACAGCCGCATGAGGAACGCCCCCTCCATCGCGAGGAACGCCAACCGCAGCCGGCGACCCGCTTCGGTGGTGACGTCGATCAGGTCGATCCGCTCACGATACCATTTGCGCACCAGCACCATATGCTGCGGCGAATTGAGGACCGAGACCAGCAGACTGGGCGCGCCCCGCCGCGAACGATCGTTATAATCGGCGGCATAATCGATATGGACCCGGGCCGGGCAGGTGCCATCGGCGGCACCCAGTTCGGCGATGCGTTCGGCATATTCGTCCTGCCACCGCTCGAACATCGCGGCGATCAGCGATTCCTTGCTGCGAAAACTGTATTGCACACCGCCGTTGGTGATGCCCATATGCTCGGCGACGGCGGCGATGGTCAGGCCGACCGGGCCCTTTTCCAGCGTCACCGACTCGGCGGCATCCAACAGCTTGTCACGCTCGATCGTACGAGTTCTTCCCACTTCCACGCCCCTTTGCAGCCGGCATACCGCCGGCCAGACCCTTCCCCGCGGCCCCCTTAGCGCAAAATTATCCGCCCGCGCGATTTTTATTATACGATTCATCATTATGGGTACGGTTGCGACACTCGGTGGATAGGACTGCAACAATGGCTGAATGCGTCACGTCATGGACCGCAATGTGTTGGCCCGACCTGACCCGGCGACCGCGCCCCGATCCGGACCGGACGTTCCACTACGGGTCGGACCGGTTGCAGGTGGTCGACCTGTGGTTGCCCGCGGGCGATCCTGCCACGTGCCGGCCGATCGTGCTGATGGTGCATGGAGGATGCTGGCAGAGTTCGATCGCCGACCGCCGGCTGATGGACTGGATTGCCGCCGATCTTCGCGCGGATGGCATCGCGGTGTGGAATATCGACTATCGCGGGGTCGACCGCGATGGCGGCGGTTATCCGGGGACGTTTCTCGACGCGGCGGCGGCGGCCGATGTGCTGCGCGACCATGCCGGGACGTACGCCCTCGACCTGTCGCGGATCGTCGCGGTCGGACATTCGGCGGGCGGGCATCTGGCGCTGTGGCTCGCCGCGCGGCATCGCCTTCCCGGCGATAGTCCGCTGGCGACCGACGATCCGTTGCCGATCGCGCATGTCGTCAGTCTGGGCGGTCTGCCCGATCTCGCCGCGGTCGAAGCCAGCCCGGACAATGGCTGCGGGACGGAGGTCGTCGCGCAACTGGTCGGAGGGAACCGGGTCGATCGCTTCGCCGATACCTCGGTCGTCGAGCTGCTGCCGGTCGGGGTGCCGATCGACCTGATCGACGGCGCGCAGGACGAGATCGTTCCCGCCGCGATGGCACCGGCCTTTGCCGAAGCCGCCCGCGCCGCCGGAGACCGGGTGGTGATGCAACGGATCGCGGAAACCGGCCATGTCGAGCTGATCGCACCGGAAACGCCGGCATGGGCCGCGGCCAAGGCCTCGATCCGGCGCGCCTTGTCGAGCGCCGCCCCCTTCGAATAGCGGCGGATTGCATCCGCCTTATTTCTGCCCTATTTTAGCCACGACTAAGGCAGGAGTTGTCGATGACCCGTTCGCGTTCGACCTTGATCATCATGGCCGCCGTCTCCGCTGCGCTTGCCGGTTGCGGCCGGTCCGATACCGCCGACGAGACGGGATCGACCGATCAGGATGCCCCGCCCGGCGTCGAGGTGACCGCTGCGCCGGGCGTCGCCTTCCGATACGACTACGCCTTCCGCCTGCCCGCGCAGCGGATCGCCGCAGCACAGGAACGCCATGCCGAGGCATGCGAGCGACTGGGTCCGGACCGCTGCCGGATCACAGGGATGCGCTATCTCCGCTCGCCGAAGAACGACGTCACCGCCGATCTCCAGTTCAGCATCGTCCCCGCCCTTGCGCGCGGCTTCGGCCGCGATGCGATCGGAGTGGTCGAACGCAGCGAAGGCGGCGTGCGCAGCGTCAATGTCAGTGGCGAGCACGTTGGCGCAACCATCGACGCCGCCAGAACCGCGCGCAACGCTGCCGCCGCCGAACGCGCCA
Source organism: Sphingomonas sp. Leaf62 (assembly GCF_001421915.1). Lineage (NCBI taxonomy): Bacteria > Pseudomonadati > Pseudomonadota > Alphaproteobacteria > Sphingomonadales > Sphingomonadaceae > Sphingomonas > Sphingomonas sp. Leaf62. The sequence goes on from NZ_LMLN01000030.1 coordinate 14,590, forward strand.
CCGTCGAGAAGCGGATCGCGGACGGCAATCGTTCGACCGCGACCGAACTGGAACGGCAGCATGCCGATCTGGGGCGGACGATCCGGGACGTCGATGCGCAGACCGCCGGGCAACGCGCGCTCCTGAATGCGACGCCGGTCGCGTTCCATTACGAATCGGGCAAGGCCGCCCCGGGCTTCGAAACCCGGTCGCCGCTAGCACAGGCGGGCGAACTGCTCGGCTGGTCGGCGGGCGTAACGTTCAGCACGGTGCTCAACCTGCTTGGGCTGCTGCTGCCACCGATGCTGCTCGCGGCGATTCTGGCCGGGCTGTTCGTTGGCGGGCGGCGGTTCGTGCGACGGCGGATCGCGCCCGCGGCGTGATTGCGCGCCCGGCCCCCTTGGGCTATGCGGCGGCTTTCTACACCGGCCACGGGCATCCCCCGGGCCGGCCCGTTTCGTCGAAGGGAATCGCATGGCTCGCCGCCGCCAGATTTACGAAGGCAAGGCAAAGATCCTGTACGAGGGTCCGGAGCCGGGTACGCTGATCCAGTATTTCAAGGATGACGCCACCGCTTTCAACGCTCAGAAGAAGGGCACGATCAACGGCAAGGGCGTGCTGAACAACCGGATTTCCGAGCACGTCTTCACGCTGCTCGGCAATATCGGGGTACCGACCCACTTCATCCGCCGGCTGAACATGCGCGAGCAGTTGATCCGTCAGGTCGAAATCGTGCCGATCGAGGTCGTGGTGCGCAACGTCGCCGCGGGTTCGCTGTCGAAACGGCTGGGCATCGAGGAAGGGCAGCAGCTGCCGCGCACGATCGTCGAATATTATTACAAGGACGATGCGCTTGGCGATCCGATGGTATCGGACGAACACATCCTGTGCTTCGGCTGGGCCGCGCAGGACGAATTGCACGAGATGGCCGACATGGCGATCCGCGTGAACGACTTCCTGTCCGGGCTGTTCGCCGGGATCAACATCCGGCTGGTCGACTTCAAGCTCGAATTCGGTCGCATCTGGGACAATGATTTCAGCCGGATCATCCTGGCCGACGAGATCAGCCCCGATGGCTGCCGCCTGTGGGACATGACCACCAACGAGAAGCTCGACAAGGATCGCTTCCGTCGCGATCTCGGCGGCGAAGTCGAAGCCTATCAGGAGGTCGCGCGCCGGCTGGGCCTGATGCCCGAAGGCGCGGACTCGGCGGTCCTCGACCTCGAGACGCATCGCAAGAAGCGCGAGAAGTAAGACTCCACCCGACCAGAACGTCATCCCGGCGAAAGCCGGGATCCACGGACGGGGTGTCGCCAATGGCGCTTGCCGTCGCTGCCGTCGCGCATCCATGGGTTCCGGCTTTCACCGGGATGACGGTTCTGACGGGTGCCCTTACCCCCGCGCGAACATCGCCGGGTCGAGCGCCATCACCGCATCGGCCCCGCCTTCGACCTTGCGCCGAAGCGCGCCGGTGTCGGGGATGATGCGTTCGGCATAGAAGCGCGCGGTTACCCGCTTGCCCTCGACGAACATCGGATCGCCCTCGCCCGCCGCCGCCAGCGCCTCGGCCGCGGTCAGCATCCGCAGCCACATCAGTCCGGTCGCGACGATCCCCATGATGTGCATGTACGAATGCGCGCCCGCCCCGACATGGTTCGGATTCTGCATCCCGTTGGCCATGAACCACATGGTCGCCGCCTGCAGGTCCTTCAACCCGCGCTCCAGCCGCTCGGCGAAGTCGCGGGTCGCATCCGCGCCCTTCGCTGTCGCGATTTCCTCGGCTGTGATGCGGAAGAAATGCTGGATCGCACGCCCGTTATTCTGCGCCAGCTTGCGCCCGACCAGATCCATCGCCTGCACGCCGTTGGTGCCTTCATAGATCATCGCGATCCGGGCATCGCGGACATATTGCTCCATGCCCCATTCGGCGATGTAGCCGTGCCCGCCATAGACCTGCTGCGCGTTGGTCGCGACGTCATAGCCCTTGTCGGTGCCATAGCCCTTGATGACCGGAGTCAGCAGCGACACGAGGTCGTCGGCCAGCTCGCGCGTCGCCGCATCCTCGCTCATATGCGCCAGATCGACCTGCAACGCGCCCCACAGGCACAGCGCGCGCAGCCCCTCGGTCAGCGCCTTGCCCTCCATCAGCATCCGCCGCACATCGGGATGGACGAACAGCGTATCGGCCTTTTCCTGCGGTTGCCCCGGCCCGGTCAGCGCGCGCCCCTGCCGCCGGTCGCCGGCATAGATGACGGCGTTCTGATACGCGGTCTCCGCCACGCCCAGCCCCTGCAAACCGACCCCCAGCCGCGCGGCGTTCATCATGATGAACATCGCGGCCAGCCCCTTCATCTCGTCGCCGACCAGCCAGCCCTTTGCGCCGTCATAGTTCATGACGCAGGTCGAATTCGCGTGGATGCCCATCTTGTGCTCGATCGAGCCGCACGTCACCGGATTGCGCGCGCCGAGCGACCCGTCGTCGTTGACGAGGAATTTCGGCACGACGAACAGCGAAATCCCCTTCGAGCTTTCCGGCGCACCCGGCGTCTTGGCAAGGACGAGGTGGATGATGTTGTCGGTCAGGTCATGCTCGCCCGACGAGATGAAGATCTTGGTGCCGGTGATCGCCCACGACCCGTCGTCATTCGGCACCGCGCGCGTCTTGATGAGGCCGAGATCGGTGCCGCATTGCGGCTCGGTCAGGTTCATGGTGCCGCCCCATTCGCCCGACACCATCCTGGGCACATACATCGCCTGCTGTTCGGGGCTGCCCTTGACCAGCAAGGCGGCGATCGCGCCGTGCGTCAGGCCCGGATACATGGCGAAGGCCATGTTGGCGGAGATCAGATATTCCTCGAACGCGGTCGCAACGACATGCGGCATCGCCTGTCCGCCGAACGCTTCCGGTGCCGACAGCGTGCCCCAACCCGATTCGACGAACTGGCGATAGGCCTGCTTGAACCCGTCGGGCGTGGTCACGCTGCCATCGGCGTGGCGGGTGCAGCCCTGCTGATCGCCCGATGCGTTCAAGGGGAACAGCACTTCGGCGACGAAGCGACCGCCCTCTTCCAGCACCGCCTCGACCGTGTCGGGCGTGGCATTGGCGAAGCCGGGCAGCGCGGCATGATCGCCGATCCTGAGCACATGATCGAGGATGAAGCGGGTGTCGCGGACCGGCGGGGTATAGCTAGGCATCGGGTCAATCCTTCTCCGGGGAGGCGCCCTCTGACGGGGCGGTCTGGTACGGCAGCGCTTCGATGGTCGTCACGAAGTCGCTCAGTTCGGCGATCGCGGCATCGATGTCGCGCCGCTGGTTTTCGAGCAGCGCGATCCGGTCACGGCATTTCTGGACGGTGACCTGCCGCTGCACGACGCGGCCGTCGCCGATATCGTACAGGTCGATCATCTCGCGAATATCGGCAAGGCTGAACCCGACCCGCTTGCCGCGCAAGATCCACGCAAGCCGCGCCCGATCACGCTGCGAATAGATGCGGGCGAGGCCGCGCCGTTCGGGCGCGATCAGCCCCTCATCCTCATAAAAGCGCAGCGCGCGCGCGGTCACGCCGAATTCGTTGCACAGGTCGGTGATCGAGAAGCGATCGGCTTGCCCGGGCGAGGGAGGGGACAAGGAGGCTGCGAGTTGCATGACCCGCAAGCTACTTTACGTTGACGTGAACGTCAACTTTCCTCGCCGACCGCTGGTGCCGGCGGGCAGTCTACCCGTTTCGCCGCCTTGCGCTTGACCGCGGTCGTCGCGAATTCGGCGGCGTCGAGCGCGCCGTCGCGGCCCTTGTCCGCTGCCGCAAACTTCGTGCTGGTCTTGATCGCCCATTCGTCGAAGGTCAGCCGCCCATCGCCATTGGTGTCGAGCTTCGCATAGGCCTTGCGCCGCGAGGTCAGATACTCGTCGCGGGTGATGCGGCTGTCGCGATCCTTGTCATAGCGGTCGAAACGCTTCTGTTCGCGCGTGCGCGGCGATGCGGCGGGCGGTTCGGGGATTTCGGCGTCCGCCGTTTGCGCCGTCGCGGACGGTGCCGGCGGCGGCGGCAGTTTCTCGGTCGCCGCAACCCCGCGGAACAGGAACAGCCCCGCCGCGACCAGCGCCAATGCCGACCCTACCCCCGCCAGGAACCGCCACATCGCTTAACCCCCGATTGCCGTCGCCCTGTATCGGTCAGCCGCTATCGCCCGGCAAGTCCGAACCACGCCAGTCGCGCCGCCCGTTTCGGCCCGCCGGGTGCCACCCGTGCCAGATCGAGCCGCGCCGACAGCGCCAGCATGCCGAGCGGCCGGGCGACCCGGCGCAGCGGCGTCGCCAGCGCCTTGCGGGCCAGCACGCCGGCGGTTTCGGCGGTGGCGGAATCGTCGACATGGTACAACAGGTCGGCCAGCGCCCACCCCTGCCCCAGCATCGTCGCCCGGTCGACATCGCCGCCGAGAATCGCGGCCGCCAGCGCGAACAACTGCCCGCCCCGTTCCGCCCCGAACCGGCGCAACGTCTCGCGGTCGAGCGTTTCCTCCTCGATCAACACCTCCCAGCCTTCCACCACTTTTGCCAGCGCCGCGCCGGTAACGCCGCGTGGCAGCACGGTTTCGGCCAATCCGATCAGGACCGGCATGGCGGGCGGCGGGGCGTGGTCCAGCTTGGCAAGCTGTTCGCGCCACCACGCCAGCCGGATCTGGCCGATCGCCGGCTGGGTCGTGGTCCGGACGACATCGGCCAGCGCGGCGTCGAGCGCCAGCAGCGCCGACAATGCCGCGCGGCGGTCGGCGGGAGCATAGGTCAGCGCGAGGCTGCGTTCGGGATCGGGATCGATGGGCATCGGTCCCGTCAGCGCGGGTCTTTACGCTCCGTCAACCCCGATCTGGCAAACAAATCGTCGATTGCGCGACTTTGGCGCTGGGATGGACGGGCAATGATCGGACGCGGACGGGATCGGGGACGATCGGGCGGCTTTCTCACGCGGCTGGCGCACGATCGTGGCGGCAATACGCTGGCGATGATGGCGGTCGCGATGATCCCCCTCCTCGGCATGGCGGGATCGGCGATCGATACCGCGCGGGTTTATTACGTCAAGGTTCGCCTGCAACAGGCGTGCGATGCCGGCGCGCTGGCTGGCCGGAAGTTCATGAACGGCAACGACTTCAACGACGCGGCCAACTCGCAGGCGCGCGCCTTCTTCGCGAATAATTTCCAGACGGGATCAATGGGATCGGAGGCCCCCGTCTTCACGCCGGTCAAGACTGCCGCAGGACAGGTCGCCGCGACCGCGTCGGTCACCGTGCCGATGACGGTGATGCGGATGGCCGGCTTCGAACCGGTTACCGTCTCGGTCGCCTGCGAAGCCAGGCTCGAAATTCCAAATCTCGATATCATGTTCGTTCTCGATACCACCGGATCGATGAGCGACACCAACACCGGCGATACCGCGAACAAGATCACCGGTTTGCGGAATGCCGTCATCAATTTCTACGACACGGTCGAATCCTCTAAGAGGCCCGGGACGCAGGTCCGCTATGGTGCGGTCCCCTATTCGTCCAATGTAAATGTCGGGATGTTGCTGAAACCCGAATGGATCGCCGACAAATGGACGTATCAATCGCGCATTCCCGACGGGACGGCTACATCGACTTCCACGTCAACCGACAACAGAGACTATGTCTGGTACAAATGGAGTGGTTGGACCAAAAAAAGCGGAAATTCAGGTCAACGCAGCTCGCGGGGATCGAACGAAAATTGTGTCGCTCCGTCCAATACCTATAGCGAACAATGGAAGGGCGATCCGTCCAAGCCAGCCCCTAACAACGAATATACAGTATTAAGCACCGTGACGTCCAATGGAAGCACTTATACGGCAAGCATTTCCAATGGCGTTTGCACGGTGAATGAAAGCTGGTGGAATAACTACGTGCAGACGCGTACAGATTATTACAAACCGAACCCGAACAAGGGTACGAAGACGACGACATCAACGACCAAGTACAATTGGCAGTATCGCCCGGTCGAATATGACGTTCGGGCGCTGAAGGGCAACGGATCAACGGTCAGCGGCGGGACGATCAGCCTGCAGATCGGCGATAACCATACGTTTCGTGACGTTTCGTGGAACGCCAACTCGGCGTGCATCGAGGAACGGCAGACGGTCAAACAAGATACCTATCCCACGATCCCCGCAGCGGCGTACGACCTCGATGTCGACATGATCCCGACATCGGACCCGACAACCCAGTGGAAGGTCTGGCTGCCATATGCCGTCTATGCGCGGTACACGATCGACAACTGGCAGACGCAGACCGTAACGACGAGCGACAACTATCAGAACATCGGCGATTATAACGTCGGCGGAAACCGGCTTGCCTATTGCCCCAGCCCCGCGCAGAAACTGCAGACCGTCAACAGGGCAAATTTGGTAAGCTATATCAACGGCCTGACCATCGGCGGTGGTACGTACCACGACATCGGTTTCTTGTGGGGCCTGCGCCTCCTCTCGCCGACGGGCCTGTTCACGAACGAAAATACGACCGCGGCGAACGGCAGCCAAATTTCGCGCCACCTGATTTTTATGACCGATGGCCAGACCGATACCAGCCGCAAGATTTACGATGCCTATGGCCTGCCCGCGCTCGATCAGCGTCGGACTATCGGGATGCCGACCGACACGCAGCAGAACACGATCGTCGCCAACCGCCTGTCTGCACTGTGCGATGTCGCCCGGCGCAAGAACATTACCGTCTGGGTCATCGCCTTCGGCACGACGCTCAGCCCGATGCTCGAACAATGCGCCGCCGGCGGGCGTGCTTATCAAGCGGCGAACACCGCACAGCTCAACACCGCGTTCAGCAGCATTGCGGCGCAGATCGCCAAGCTGCGGGTGTCGAAATGATCGTGCGGATCGCGCGCGATCGGCGCGGCGCGACCCTGATCGAATTCGCGTTGCTCGCCCCCGTCCTGCTGCTGTTGCTGATGGGCCTGTTCGACCTGTGCTACCGGTCGTACGCCCAGGCAATCCTGACGGGCGCGCTACAGGCCGCCGCGCGCAAGGGCACGCTGGAGGGTAACGCGACCACGTCCGCCGCCGCGGCGATCGACGAGGCGGTGATCCAGCAGGTGCGACCGGTCGCGCCGAACCTGACCTGGATCAGCAAGCGACTGCATTATCGCAACTATGACGGCGTCGAAGCCGAACCGTTCGACGACGTCAACAGCAACAATCGCCGTGACGCCGGGGAATGCTTCACCGACACCAACGGCAATGGCCTGTGGGATTCCGATCCGGGTACCACCGGTCAGGGCGGTGCGAACGACATCACCGTCTATACCGTAGAGATCACCTATCCCCGCCTGTTTCCGCTGACCGGGCTGATGGGCTGGTCCTCCGATCAGACAATCTCGGCGTCCAGCGCGCTCAAGAACCAGCCCTATGACACGCAGAGCGCAGCCACGCCGGAGCGGATATGCTGAGGATCGTGGCCCGCCGACTGCACGATCTGCACCATGCCCGGCGCGGCGTCGCCCTGCTGGAATTCGCGCTGGCATTGCCCGTCGTCCTTACCATCGGGCTGTGCGCGGTCGAATTGTGCAATTTCGGCGTCCAGCAGCTTCGGCTGAGTCAGGCGACGCAGACGCTCGCCGACAATATCTCGCGCGTCGGCGTCGACACCAACGCTGCGACGCAACAGCTGCGCGAGGCCGACGTGAACGAGGTGATCGGCGGGCTGCGCCGGCAAACCGAAGCACTGGGCGTCACCACCAACGGCCGGGTGACGATTTCCAGCCTCGAGACGAAGGATGGCGCGCAGTGGATTCACTGGCAGCGCTGCGTCGGGCTGAAACGTGGTCCGGGCTATGATTCGAGTTTCGGCCGCGAAGGCGATGGCGGAACATCGGGCAGCACGTTTCGGGGAATGGGCGACCCGGCCAAGCCGGTGCAGGCACCCGATCGCGCGGCGGTGATCTTCGTCGAGATCAATTTCGACTATCAGCCGCTGCTACCGACCTTCTTTCTCGGCAACCCGAAATTGCAGCAGACCGCCGCCTTCATCGTGCGCGACAATCGCTGGCTGCAGGACGGCGTGCGCGATCCGGTACCGCAGGTGAAGCAACGCATGACCTGCGACCGCTACACCGTCTGAGGGTCCATCCGAAATTCACGCGAAGGCGGATTTGAAGGCCGTCCGTTCCGGAAACCGGTAGCGTGATCGGCACTTCGCGGGTCCGGCACATTCCCGAACCGACGCGGCGACCAGTCGCCGCTGCGGAGGATACCGCAGCGGCGCCGTGGCTTACTTGTACGTGACCTTCTTCACCGCCGCGACGACCTTGTCGCTGGTGATGAGCGCCAGCTTTTCGAGATTGGCGGCATAGGGCAGCGGCACGTCTTCGTTGGTGACGCGCAGCACCGGGGCGTCGAGATCGTCGAAGCCCTGCTCCATGACCACCGCGGCGATTTCCGACGCGATCGAGCAGGTCGGCCAACCTTCCTCGACCACGACCAGCCGGTTGGTCTTCTTGAGCGACTTCAGCACCGTCTTGGTGTCGAGCGGGCGCAGCGTGCGCAGATCGATCACCTCGGCATCGATGCCCTCGCCGGCCAGCTTCTCGGCGGCTTCGAGCGCAAGGCCGACGCCGATCGAATAGCTGACGATGGTGACGTCCTTGCCCGGCTTCATGATCCGCGCCTTGCCGATCGGCAGGACGAAATCGTCGAGCTTCGGCACGTCGAACGAGCGACCGTACATCAGTTCGTTTTCGAGGAAGACGACCGGATCAGTCGAGCGGATCGCCGCCTTCAGCAGACCCTTCGCATCGGCCGCATCATAGGGTGCGATCACGATCAGGCCGGGGACCGAGGCGTACCACGGGCCATAGTTCTGCGAGTGCTGCGCACCGACGCGGCTCGCCGCACCGTTGGGACCGCGGAACACGATCGGGCACCGCATCTGGCCGCCCGACATGTAATTGGTCTTGGCCGCCGAATTGATGATGTGGTCGATCGCCTGCATGGCGAAGTTGAACGTCATGAATTCGATGACCGGACGCAGGCCGCCCATCGCCGCACCGGTGCCGATGCCGGCAAAGCCGTACTCGGTAATCGGCGTGTCGATGACGCGACGATCGCCGAACTCGGCGAGCAGGCCCTGCGTGACCTTGTACGCGCCCTGATATTCGGCGACTTCCTCGCCCATCACGAACACGCGGTCGTCGGCCCGCATTTCCTCGGCCATCGCGTCGCGCAGCGCGTCGCGGACCGTGGTCTTGACCATCTCGGTCCCTTCCGGGATTTCCGGGCTGGTGTCGCCTTCCTGATCGGCGGCGTCGAACAGCTGGCGCGCGCCGGTCTCGGCGTGCTGCTGCGTCGTGCCCTCGGGTGCGGGCGGTGCCTTGTCGTCGTTCTTCTCGTCGGCCTTCGGCGTAGCTGCCGCGGCTTCGCCGGCACGCGCCTCGGTCGGCTGGGCCGACTTGGCGGCGTCGACATCCTCGCCCTCGACGGCGAGGATCGCGATGACCGCGCCGACCTTTACGTTATCGGTGCCCTCGGCGATCAGGATCTGCGCGATCGTACCTTCGTCGACCGCTTCGAATTCCATCGTCGCCTTGTCGGTCTCGATCTCGGCCATGATGTCGCCCGACTTGACCGTGTCGCCCTCCTTGACGAGCCACTTGGCCAGCGTGCCTTCTTCCATCGTGGGCGACAGCGCCGGCATCTTCAGTTCGATCGGCATCTCAGTAGGTCTCCACCAGAACGTCGGTGTACAGTTCCTTGGCGTCCGGTTCGGGCGCGCTTTCGGCGAAATCGGCAGCCGCGTTCACCACCTTGCGGATTTCCGCCTCGATCGCCTTCAGCTCGTCCTCCTGCACGCCGGCGGCGGTCAGCTCGCGCTTCAGCCCCTCGATCGGGTCCGAATTGTCGCGCATCGCCTGCACTTCGTCGCGGCTGCGATACTTGGCCGGGTCGGACATCGAATGGCCGCGATAGCGATAGGTCTTCATCTCGAGGATGATCGGCCCCTTGCCCGCACGCACCCATTCGAGCGCGGTTTCGGCGGCACCACGGCACGCCAGTACGTCCATGCCATCGACCTGGATGCCCGGAATGCGGAAGCTTTCGCCGCGGCGATAGAGCTGGTCCTCGGCCGACGAGCGGTTGACGCTGGTGCCCATCGCATACTGGTTGTTCTCGATCACGAAGATGATCGGGAGCTTCCACAGCTCGGCCATGTTGAACGATTCGTACACCTGACCCTGATTCGACGCACCATCGCCGAAATACGTCATGCAGACGCCGCCGTCGTTGCTGTACTTGTGACCGAACGCGAGGCCCGCGCCCAGCGACACCTGCGCACCCACGATGCCGTGGCCGCCATAGAACTTATGCTCGGTCGAGAACATGTGCATCGACCCGCCCTTGCCGCGGCTGATGCCAGCCTCGCGCCCGGTCAGTTCGGCCATGATCACCTTCGGATCGATGCCATAGGCGAGCATGTGGCCATGGTCGCGATAGCCGGTGATCACCGAGTCCTTGCCGGACTCGAGCGCCGACTGCAGCCCCACGGCGACGGCTTCCTGCCCGATATACAGGTGGCAGAAACCACCGATCAGGCCGAGGCCGTACAATTGACCCGCTTTCTCCTCGAAACGACGGATCAGCAGCATCTCCTTGTAGAAGGAGAGCAGCTCCTCTTTCGACGCCTCGTACCGCGTTGGCTCACCCGGCCGTTCGCGATTGGGAATGACGGGTTCGCTGATGCGGCCTGGCGCCGGTGCTTTTGCCACGGTTCGGATGCCTCGTTCCTGAAAGGATGGGAAGGAAGCGCCGCCTATGGCGCGAATTATGCCCTCGTGCAACCGAACCTGCCCGTTCCGGTCCGGATTCAGTCGTCGATGCGGATCCCGCAGCGGCTTCGCGCCGCCGCCTCGCCAGTGATCGGCACGATGAATTCATCCGGGTGGGCGACGTTCAGCTTCCGCCGGACCAGTTCGTCGACCATGTCCGGGTCGGCATGGCGCGGATCGAGCAGCTCGACCCGGTTGCGCAGCTCGGCGCGCACCTTCTCCAGACACGCATATTGCGCCTTCCGCACCGCCAGGTTGCGCTGATACTCGCGATACGCCAGCACGCCGTTCGGCCCCAGCACCGCGTGATAGGCGAAGAAGCCGATGACGAGGATCACCAGCGCCGGCCATCCGGCACGTTTCAGCATCTGACGAAGGGGCGAGGGGCGCGACATGGCGCGTATGTCGGTTATAGCCTGCGCCCACGCAAGCCACCAACCGGTGCCAAGGAGCCGATATGCACCTGCTGCACGATCCCGCGACCCTGACCGACCCGACCGACTTCGACACGTTCCTGAAGGTCGATATCCGTGTCGGCACGATCGTCGCCGCCGAACCCTATCCGCAAGCGCACAAGCCCGCGATCAAGCTGATCATCGATTTCGGCCCGGTGCTGGGCCGCAAACGATCGAGCGCGCAGATCACCGAACATTATGATTGCGACGGACTGCTCGGACGACAGGTCGCGGCGGTGGTCAATTTCCCGCCGCGTCAGATCGGCAAGTTCGTGTCCGAGGTGCTGACGCTGGGCTTTCCCGACGAAGCCAGCGCGGTCGTGCTGTTCGCGCCGGACCAGCGGGTGCCGGACGGCGGGCGGCTGTTCTGACCGTCGCACGGGCACCGGTCATGGCGGGTGCATCCGCGCTGCATTGCCGATACAGGCCATATCCGGGGGCGGCGAACGCATCCCGTTTGAAGGAAGAAGGATGAATAACGGAACCGCCGCCGCATGGGACGCAAGCCGGGTCCGCCTCTGGCTGGAGAGCCGCCTGTCCGCCGCGAAGCTGGAGCAGGCAGCGGCGGACCGGCGCGGCTACGAGGCGCAGGGCGACTATGATAAGGCCGCAGCGGAGGAATGGGTCAGCCGCGCGTTGCTCGCCACCGATTGCACGACGGATCAGGCCGCCTTGGCCGGCCGCGTGAAGGCGTTGCTGGCGCAGGACGAATACCGGATTACCGGCATCTACGACGACCGGCGATTCGACCGCGGCGTCCGGGCGCAGCTGCGGAAAATCGCGAAGATGACGAAGGCGAACGAAGGGTTCGCGAACCTGTTACGGTATCAGGATTGAGAAGCACGTCGGCAACGGCGACCGAAGTTAGGTGGATTGGCAACGACATGGCCCGCAAGAACAACCGGCACGATCCCTATCCGCAGACGGATGACAGCGACGATGCACCGGCCCCCGCCGTCCCCTGCTGGCTGTGCGGCCGGCCCACCGGCAAGACGATCGTCTGGCACCATCCCGTCCCCAAAAGCCGGGGCGGACGCGACGTCGTGCCGATGCATTCGATCTGTCAGCAGACGTTGATGGCCAATTTCACCAATTCCGAACTGCAACGCGCCGGCATGGACGTCGACACACTGCTGGCGAATCCGAATGTCCGCAAATTCGTCGACTGGGTGGCGAACAAGGACCCGGACTTCACCGCGACCATCGCCAAAAAGCAACGCTGAGCCACTATCGAAGGACTTCCGGCGGCCCGGACCACGATACGCCGACGCCACCCCACGCAAAAGGGCGCCGGTTCGCACCGACGCCCCCTTCGCAGACCGACGATCGCCTCAACGCAGGATCGAACGCCCCGCATAGCGTGCGGCACCGGCCAGCTCTTCCTCGATCCGGATCAGCTGGTTGTACTTGGCAAGCCGGTCCGACCGCGCCAGCGAGCCGGTCTTGATCTGGCCGCAGTTGGTCGCGACCGCGAGGTCGGCGATCGTCGCGTCCTCGGTTTCGCCCGACCGGTGCGACATGACCGCGGTATAGCGGTTGCGCTGGGCGAGGCTCACCGCCTCCAGCGTTTCGGTCAGCGTGCCGATCTGGTTGACCTTCACCAGCAGCGAGTTGGCGAGGCCCTGTTCCAGACCCATCGCCAGCCGCTTCGGGTTGGTCACGAACAGATCGTCACCGACCAGCTGGACCTTGTCGCCGATCTTGTCGGTCATCGCCTTCCAGCCTTCGAAATCGTCCTCGCCCATGCCGTCCTCGATCGACAGGATCGGATAGCGCGCGGCGAGATCGGCGAGGTAATCGGCCATTTCGTGCGGGGAGAGCGACTTGCCCTCTCCGACCATCTCGTACCGGCCGCCCTTGAAGAATTCGGTCGCCGCGCAATCGAGCGCTAGCATCACGTCCTCGCCGGGCTTGTACCCGGCGCGCTCGATGCTCTGCATGATGAAGTCGAGCGCGTCGATCGTGCTGCTCAGCGCCGGGGCGAAGCCGCCTTCGTCGCCGACCGAGGTGGCGAGACCCTTTTCGGACAGGCCCTTCTTCAGCGTGTGGAAGATTTCCGAACCGCACCGGACCGCTTCGGCGATGCTGTCGGCACCGACCGGCATGACCATGAATTCCTGGAAATCGATCGGGTTGTCGGCATGTTCGCCACCGTTGATGATGTTCATCATCGGCACCGGCAGCAGATGCGCCGACACGCCGCCGACATAGCGATACAGCGGCAGGCCGCGGGCATCCGCCGCCGCCTTGGCAACCGCCAGGCTGACGCCGAGGATCGCGTTCGCGCCCAGCCGGCCCTTGTTCTCGGTCCCGTCGAGCTGGATCATCGCTTCGTCGATGTCACTCTGGTCTTCGGCATCCATGCCCAGCACCGCTTCGGCGATGTCGCCGTTCACCGCCTCGACCGCGCCCAGCACGCCCTTGCCCAGATAGACGCTCTTATCGCCGTCACGCTTTTCGACGGCTTCGTGCGCGCCGGTCGACGCGCCCGACGGGACCGCGGCGCGGCCGAAGCTGCCATCCTCCAGCAGCACATCGACCTCGACGGTCGGATTGCCGCGGCTGTCGAGGATCTGGCGGCCATGCACCTGAATGATTGCGGTCACGTAACGACTCCTTCTATGTCCGTGCGAACGGCTTGGTCGCGGCCCCTCTATCCATTCGTCCCGCCGCTCGCAAATCCTCCGCACGACGGAACCCGACCATGGCCGCATGGTTATCGTTCCGAAACGAAGAAAGGATTCGTTATGACCGACTTTAACAGGACCGGGGGTTCGCCGGCCACCAGCGACACCGCTGTCGACTTCAATGCCGATCTCAAGCCAACTACCGGCGGCACCGTCGAATTCACGCCGGCCGCCACGACATCGTTCGATTCGGAAGCAACCTCGACCGGCAGCACCACCCAGACGCTGAAGGACGAGGCGTCGAAGCTGTCGGTGAAAGCGACCGAAAAGGCGCGCGGTCTGGCCGACGAAGGCAAGGCACGGGCCACCGGCGCGCTCGACGAATTCTCGAAGCTGGTGGAAGATGCCGCCGGTACCGTCGATGAAAAGCTCGGCGAACAATATGGCCAATATGCCCGCTCGGCGGCCAAGGCCATTTCGGGCTTCTCGGACAATCTGCGCGGCAAGGAAGTTGACGATCTGATCGCCGACGCCAGCGATTTCGTCCGCAAGAGCCCGGCAGTCGCCATCGGCACTGCCGCAGCACTCGGCTTCCTGCTGGCGCGCATCGTGAAGGCCGGCACCGATGCCGACACCATCCCCGCGGTAAAGGGCTGACCCCGATCATGGGGGACGAGGGGCTGGGAACGGTTGTCGGCCGCGTCGTTGAGGACGCGAAGGCCTATGCCAAGGCCGAGTTGACGCTGTGGAAGACGGTGGCCAGCACGCGCGGGTCGCAGGCCAGCATCGCCGCAGGCCTTGCGGTCGGCGCGGTGGTCATCGCGCTGTCGGCGGTCACCGCCTTGCTGGTCGGGGCGATCCTGTCGCTGCGGCCGATCATGGGGCCGGGCTGGGCCACGTTGCTGGTCGTCGTCGTGGCGCTGGTCGTGGCGGCGATCCTCGCCAAGGTCGCGTTGTCTAGCTTCAAGCGCGTTGTCGCGCCGTTGGGAGACAGCTGATGATTCCGCCAACCCTCGCTGCCGCCCGCACCGACGCGCTGATCAAGCGTGCCCGGTTGCAGGCCAGCCTTGCCGAAGCGAAGCATCGCCTGTCGCCGTCGACTATCGCCTCGGGCGTGGCCGACGACCTGAAAGACAAGGCGGAGGATGGCGTCGCCCTCGTGATGGAACGGCCGGGCGTGGCCGCCGGCATCGCGACCGGCTTCGTCGCCCTGCTCGCCCGCAAGCGCATCGCCCGGCTGTTCCGCAAGGCTCCACCCCCGCCCCCCATCGCCGCGCCCCCGCCCGTCCCGAACAAGGAATGACATCATGAGCGAACTCAAGACCGTCCCGCACGAAACCGCGGGCACCATCGACACGCTGAAGGAAAAGGCTTCGACCGCCGCCCACGCCACCAGCGACGCCGCCCACGACGCCGCAAAGCGTGCCTCGGACGCCGCGCACGAAGCCGCCCAGCGCGCGTCGGAAGCAGCGCATGACGCCGCCAAGCGCGCATCCGACACGATCGAGACCAATCCGCTCGCGGTCCTCGCCGGCGGCCTAGCGCTCGGTGCCGTCGTCGGTGCCTTGCTGCCGCGCACCGCGCAGGAAACGAAGACGCTCGCCCCGCTCGGCAAGAAGCTCGCCGCTGCCGCCACCGCCGCTGCCGCAACGGCACGCGACGTCGGCAAGGAGCAGCTGACCGCCGCGCTGCCGAGCAAGGACGGTGCCAAGGAACAGCTTCGCGCCGCGTTCGGTACGGTGGTGCAGGCGGCCAAAGACAGTGGCAAGGCCGCCGTCAAGGGCTGACCTCCACCACGAATCCCAGTTTATGGGTTGAAGGGTACGCTCCGTCCGCTATGCGACGGGGCGTATCTTTTTTTGCACTGCGGGAGCGATCATGAGCAAACTCCACCTCGTCTTCGGCGGCCGCGTCGCCGATCCGCGCACGCTCGATTTCGCCGACCTCAAGGCGATCGACGTCGTCGGCATCTTCGGCGACTATGCCAGCGCGGAAAAAGCATGGCGCGCCGCCGCACAGCGGACCGTCGACGATGCCGAGATGAAGTATGTGGTGGTCCACCTCCACCGCCTGCTCGAACCGGAACTGCCGGCGGCGTAAGGGTCGCTTACTAACCCGTTTGGTTCGAGCAGCTTCGAGCTTGTCGAGAAGCGTCCGTCGAGAACTTGCCCACTCGGGGCACCGTCTTCTTGACTGCGGTTCTCGACAAGCTCGAACCTCCGCTCGAAGCCAACGGGATCGACGTGAGGAACGGGGACCGATACGAACTCGGCTCAGTCGGTTTCAGCCACCCGCCACACCCCCCAGCGCCACCGCAACAAGGGTCGCAGCAGCACCATCCCGGCGATGAACCCGCCGGCATGTGCCGCCCCCGCGACCGGCATCTCGCTGCCTGCGCTCGACCAGCCGATCGCCAGATTGAGCAGCGTCCAGCTGACCCCCAGCCATAGCGCATGGACGACATGCGCCGGCACCGGCCCGATCGCCTTCGCCTTGCCGCCACCGAACAGCAGCGCATAGGCCCCGATCAGCGCCGAGATCGCACCGCTCGCCCCGATCATCGGCGCGGGCGAGGTCGGTCCGGCCAGCCACTGCGCCGCGACCGACGCATAAGCCCCGACCAGCAACAGGACCAGCACACCGCGCAAGCCCACCGCGCGCTGCGTCGGGGTGCCGACGATGGCGAGGGTCAGCAGATTGAAGCCGAGATGCAACCACCCGTCATGGATGAACGCGGCGGTAAGCGGCGTCAGCCACACCGGCACGAACGGCGCAAACCCCTCGATCGACGCGACATTGCTGGTCATTCGCAGCGGCACGAAGCCCGCCGCGATCGCCGCGCTCCACACGCAACCGGTCAGGATCAGCCACGCGCTGACGCACGCGATCGACCCGCCGATCACCACGATCGACGGCGAAGGACGCCGTTCGAACATCGGAGTTTAGATGAACTCGATCTTCGAAATCTGGTAATACCGGTCGCCTGACGGCACCGTCACCTCGACATCGTCGTCGATCTTGCGCCCGATCAGCGCGCGTCCCATCGGCGAATTGTACGAGATACGGCCCGACTTGGCATCGGCCTCAGTCTGGCCGACGATCTGGTAGGTGACCGCCTTGTCGTCCTCATCGAGCAGGGTCACGGTCGCGCCGAACACGACCTTGTCGCCCGACAGGTCCTTCGGATCAATGACCTGCGCGCGCGACAGCTTGTCCTCGATATCGGCGATCGATGCCTCGATCTGGCCCTGCCGTTCCTTCGCCGCATGATATTCGGCGTTTTCCGACAGATCGCCATGCGCGCGCGCTTCCTCGATCGCGTCGATGATCTGCGGCCGTTCGACCTTCAGTTGCTTGAGATGCACCGTCAGGCGATCATAGCCCTCTTGCAACATCGGCATCTTTTCGACCGTCGCCATCGCGCGCGCGTCCCTTTTCGTAAGTAGCCCCCTCACACGGCCGGGCCTCCCTGCCCGTCCGTGCGCAACTATTCGCTGATGGGGATCAGTTGTGCGATCAAGAATAATAGGACTGCAACGGCCGCACTTCAAGGGAGCGGGCCGCCAGTGCCTGAATGGCCTGCGCCACCGCCACGCTGGCGGGCGCGGTCGTGAAATACGGCACCTTCTGCGATTGCGCCGAAGCACGGATCGATTCGGAATCCTTCAGCGACTGCCAGCCTTCGGTCGTGTTGAAGATCATCGCGATATCGCCGTCGAAGATCTTGTCCACGATATGCGGGCGGCCCTGCGCCACCTTGTTCACGCGTTCTACCGGCACGCCGTGTTCGGCCAGATAATCGGCGGTGCCGGCGGTCGCGACGATCCTGAACCCCATCTCGACCAGCAACTGCACGCCGGGCAGGATCACCGGCTTGTCGCCCGACTTGACCGAGACGAACACCGTGCCACCGGTGGGCAGGACGATGCTCGCACCCATCTGCGCCTTGGCAAAGGCAGTCGCGAAATCACTATCGATTCCCATGACTTCGCCGGTCGACTTCATTTCGGGTGACAACACGGGATCGACGCCGGGGAAGCGGCCCCATGGGAACACCGCTTCCTTGACCGCGACATGGTCGATATGGCGGTCGATCATCGGCAGGTTGGCCAGCTTCTCGCCCGCCATCACCCGCGCCGCGATCTTGGCGACCGGCGTGCCGATCGCCTTGGCGACGAACGGCACGGTGCGGCTGGCGCGCGGATTGACCTCGATCAGATAGACCTTGCCGTCCTTGACCGCGAACTGGATGTTCATCAGCCCCTTGACGTTCAGCGCCTTGGCCAGCGCCACCGTCTGCCGCTCGATCTCGGCAATGACCTCTGCGGTCAACGAATAGGGCGGCATCGAGCACGCGCTGTCGCCCGAATGGACACCGGCTTCCTCGATATGCTGCAACACGCCCGCGACGACGACATCGTCGCCATCGGCGATCGCATCGACATCGACCTCGATCGCGTCGCGCAGATACTGGTCGATCAGGACCGGCGAATCGCCCGACACCTGCACCGCCGTCTGGATATAATCGTCGAGCTGGCCCAGCGAATCGACGATCTCCATCGCCCGCCCGCCCAGCACATAGCTCGGCCGCATCAGCACCGGATAGCCGATCCGCTCGGCGATCACCGCCGCTTCGTCGCGGCTGCGCGCCAGACCATTGGCCGGCTGGAGCAGGCCGAGCGAGGTGACCAGATCGGCGAAGCGCTCACGATCCTCGGCCAGATCGATCGAATCGGGCGTCGTGCCGAGGATCGGGATACCGGCCGCTTCGAGTGCGCGGGCGAGGTTCAGCGGCGTCTGCCCGCCAAACTGCACGATCACCCCGACCAGCTCGCCCCTCGACGCTTCGACATGCAGGATTTCCAGCACGTCCTCGGCGGTCAGCGGTTCGAAATACAGCCGGTCCGACGTGTCGTAATCGGTCGACACCGTTTCCGGATTGCAGTTGACCATGATGGTTTCATAGCCGGCGTCGCTGAGCGCAAAGCAGGCATGGCAGCAGCAATAATCGAACTCGATCCCCTGCCCGATCCGGTTCGGACCACCGCCGAGGATGACGATCTTCCGCGCGTCCGACGGCGCGCTTTCATCCTCCGGCTCGCCGAACGTCGGCGCTTCGTAGGTCGAATACATATACGGCGTCTTCGCCTCGAACTCGGCGGCGCAGGTGTCGATCCGCTTGAAGACCGGCCGCACGTCCAGCTTGTGGCGATGCGCGCGCACCTCTTCCTCGGTCACGCCACCGGTCATCATCTTGACGACTTCGTGGATCAGGCCCGACCCGCGCGCGATGCCACGCTCCATGCCGCGCAGATTGGCCGATTGCAGCGCCAGCCACGCCAGCCGCTTGTCGCTGAACCCCATCGACTTCAGCCGACGCATCCCCGCCGCGTCCTGCGGCAGACCGTTGGTACAAACTTCGGTTTCGGCGGCGACGATCTCGGCGATGCGTTCGAGGAACCACGGATCATATTTGGCGATGGCGTGGATTTCGGCGACGGTGAAGCCCTCACGCAGCGCCTGGGCCGCGACCAACAGCCGGTCGGGCGTGGCGACGGCCAGCGCCGCCTCGATCTCGGCACGCGGCGCACCGGCAAGGCGTTCGACGGTGTTGAACCCCGACAGCCCGGTCTCCAGACCGCGCAGTGCCTTCTGCATCGACTCGTGAATATTGCGGCCGATCGCCATCACTTCGCCGACCGACTTCATCGCCGTCGACAACAAGGCCTGCGACCCCTTGAACTTTTCGAAGGCGAAGCGCGGGATCTTGGTGACGACATAGTCGATGGTCGGTTCGAACGATGCCGGCGTCGCGCCGGTGATGTCGTTGGTGATCTCGTCGAGCGTATAGCCGACCGCCAGCTTCGCCGCGACCTTCGCAATCGGGAAGCCGGTCGCTTTCGATGCCAGCGCGGACGACCGCGAGACGCGCGGGTTCATCTCGATGACGATCAGGCGGCCGTCCTTCGGATTGACCGCGAACTGTACGTTCGAACCGCCTGTTTCGACACCGATTTCCCGCAGGACCGCGATCGATGCGTTGCGCATGATCTGGTATTCCTTGTCGGTCAGCGTCAGCGCGGGAGCCACGGTGATCGAATCCCCGGTATGGACGCCCATCGGATCGATATTCTCGATCGAACACACGATGATGGCATTGTCCGCGCGGTCACGGACGACTTCCATCTCATATTCCTTCCACCCGAGCAGCGATTCCTCGATCAGCACCTCGGTGGTCGGCGACGCGTCCAGCCCTTCGCGAACGATCTTCAGAAATTCGTCGCGGTTATAGGCGACGCCGCCGCCGGTCCCGCCCAATGTGAACGACGGGCGGATGATCGCCGGCAGCCCGACATGCTCCAACCCGGCCAGCGCCTCCGCCTCGCTGTGCGCGATATGGCTGCGCGCGGATTCGAGGCCGATCTTGTCCATCGCGACCTTGAACTTCTGACGGTCCTCGGCCTTGTCGATCGCTTCGGCATCGGCACCGATCATCGTCACGCCGAACTTTTCGAGCGTCCCGTCATTGGCCAGCGCCAGCGCGGTGTTCAGCGCCGTCTGCCCGCCCATCGTCGGCAGCACCGCATCGGGGCGCTCCTTCTCGATGATCTTGGCGACGATCGCCGGGGTGATCGGCTCGACATAGGTCGCGTCGGCGAGGTCGGGGTCGGTCATGATCGTGGCGGGGTTGGAATTGACGAGGACGATGCGATAGCCCTCCTCCTTCAACGCCTTGATCGCCTGCACGCCCGAATAATCGAACTCGCAAGCCTGACCGATGACGATCGGCCCCGCGCCGATGACGAGGATGGACGAAATGTCGGTGCGTTTTGGCATGATTAACGATCGATTCGAGTTACGGAATGGGCCATGATCATTGTGACTACTTCCCTTGCTGCCTTGAAGGAAACATCATCCACTTGATCTCGTATGGACCGAATATGTCTGATTGCAGGCGCCCTGCGAGAAGCGTTGCTTCTGCGGGACTTTTGCCGGTGGTATATGTTCGAAGAGCAAAATGACCATCGACCTTCCAGGGCGACGACGTCGACCAACCCTCTCTGATTAAATTTTCTCGCAGCGCCTCGAGTGTTCTATTGAATCCTTCGACGATCCACCCAACCAACACCATTGAGCGACCCTGAACCTGAAGGCAGGGATCCGTTTTACAAGAGGGTTGCTCGACCTGTGTCGCCCGCTGGAGAATAATGGGCGGCGGGTTCGGGACAGTCGCCTGCACGACTATACTTTCCTCATGTTCGCGACGAACCGCTCGAACAGATAGAAGCTGTCCTGCGGCCCGGGCGACGCCTCGGGGTGATACTGGACCGAAAAGGCGCGACCGCCGTCCACTTCGATGCCGGCATTCGACCCGTCGAACAGCGACACATGCGTCTCGCGGACATTCGCCGGCAGGCTGTCGCGTTCGACCGCGAAGCCGTGGTTCATGCTGGTGATCTCGACCGCGCCGTCCGACAGCCGCTTGACCGGATGGTTCGCGCCGCGATGGCCCTGGTGCATCTTGGTCGTCTTCGCCCCCAGCGCGAGGCCGAGCAACTGGTGGCCAAGGCAGATGCCTAACATCGGCTTGCCGGTCTCCAGCAACTGGCGGATCACCGGCACCGCATAGTCGCCGGTCGCGGCGGGATCGCCCGGACCGTTCGACAGGAAGATGCCGTCGGGGTTGGCCGCCATGACCTGTTCATAGGTCGCGGTGGCCGGTAGCACGGTTACTTCAGCACCGGCGTGAACGAGATTGCGGAAGATATTGCGTTTGCTACCATAATCAATCGCAACGACATGCGGACGCTTGTTCGCCTGCGTGGCAACTTCGCCAACTTCCACGCCCGTGCTGTCGTCATAGCCCTTGCCCAGATGCCATGCCCCGCCGGCCCAGCCATAATGGGTCTCGCACGACACGGTCCTGGCAAGGTCCATGCCCTCCAGCCCCGGCCACGCCTGCGCCTGTGCCAGCAACACGGGAATATCGAACTCGCCGGTCGCCGAATGCGCGATGACGCCGTTCGGCGCGCCGCCCTGCCGGATGCGGCGGGTCAGCGCGCGGGTGTCGATTCCCGCGAGGCCGATCCGGTTGTGCCGCGCCATCCACGCATCGAGATGCTCGTTCGACCGGAAATTCGACGGCTCGGTCACATCCTCGCGGACGATCATGCCCAGCGCATGCGGATCGTTCGCCTCGACGTCATCGACATTGGTGCCGACATTGCCGATGTGCGGAAAGGTGAAGGTGATGATCTGCCCGGCAAAGGACGGATCGGTCATGATTTCCTGATAGCCGGTCATCGCGGTGTGGAAGCACACCTCGCCCACCGCTGCGCCTTCGGCACCGAAGCCACGGCCCCACAGCACGTCGCCATTGGCAAGGACCAGAACACCCGTAGCTCCGTCGGGCATGGCGAATGGCTTGGCGTCGGCCATGATGGGCGGGCACTCCTGGGTAAATCTGATGATGTCGCTAAGCGGTGGCGGCTAGTCCCAACCCCGCCCCCCGTCAATCCTGTGATCGTCGGACGATTGCAGCTAAGGGTGATTGCTTACCCGAACGAACGACATTGGAACCCGCATGATTCGCGACACCATCAAGGACGCGCTGGTCACCGCCATGAAGGGCGGCGACAAGGAAGGCACGGCCACGATCCGCCTGATCCAGTCCTCGATCAAGAACCGCGATATCGAGGCGCGCACCGGCAAGGCTCCCGACAGCGACGACGCACTGGTCGTCGAGGTGCTGCAGAAAATGGTCAAGCAGCGCCGCGAATCGATCGAGATGTACGAAAAGGGCAACCGCCCCGAACTCGCCGCCGCCGAAGCGCGCGAAGTGACCGTCATCGAACGCTTCCTGCCGCAACAGATGGACGAAGCACAGACGGCGGCGGCGATCGAGGCGATCAAGGCCGATCTGGGCGCGACCGGCATGAAGGACATGGGCCGCGTGATGGCCGAGTTGAAGTCGCGCCACGGCAGCGAGCTCGACATGAGCAAGGCCAGCGCGGCGGTGAAGGCAGCGCTGGGCTGACGCATAAGCGGTTGCCGACCCCGTTCCGTTCGGGGCATATGGTCCCATGACCCTTTCGCCCCAGTTCCTCGACGAGTTGCGCACCCGCACGACGTTGTCGGCGCTGGTCGGCAAGTCGGTGAAACTCCAGCGGTCGGGCAACGAGCACAAGGCGTGCTGCCCGTTCCATACCGAGAAGACGCCGAGCTTCTGGGTCAATGACGACAAGGGCTTCTACCACTGCTTCGGCTGCGGCGCGCATGGCGATGCGATCCGCTGGATGACCGACCAGCGCGGCCTGCCCTTCATCGACGCGGTGAAGGAACTGGCCGCCGCCGCCGGCCTCGAAATGCCGGCGCAGGATGCACGGTCGGCCAGGCAGGCCGAGCGCGCCAAGGGCCTGCACGAATTGATGGCCGATGCGCAAACCTGGTTCGCCGACCGGCTCGGCGAGGAAGGCGGCATCGCCCGCGACGCGCTGGTCAAGCGCGGCATCAAAGCGGAAACGGCACGCGCCTTCGGCATGGGCTTCGCGCCCGATGCCCGTGGGCGGCTCAAGGCGGCACTGGCGTCGTACGGCGATCCGATGCTGGTCGAATCAGGGATGCTGATCTCGGTCGAGGGCAAGGAGCCGTATGACCGGTTCCGCGGGCGGCTGATGATCCCGATCCGCGATGCGCGCGGCCGGACCATCGCGTTCGGCGGGCGCATCCTCGGCGATGGCGAGCCGAAATATCTGAACTCGCCCGAAACGCCGCTCTTCGACAAGGGGCGGACGCTCTACAATATCGACCGGGCACAGACGGCCGCGCGCAAGGCGAAGCGCGTCATCGCGGTCGAGGGCTATATGGACGTCATCGCGCTGGCGCAGGCCGGTTTCGATGAGGTCGTGGCACCGCTCGGCACCGCGCTGACCGAGCATCAGCTCGAACGGCTGTGGCGGATGGCCGACGTGCCGATCCTGTGTTTCGACGGGGATGCGGCGGGGATCAAGGCGGCGCGCCGTGCGGCCGAACGCGCGCTGCCGTTGCTGCAACCGGGCAAGAGCATCGCCATCGTCACCATTCCCGACGGCATGGACCCCGACGATCTGGTCCGCGCGGAAGGACCGCAGGCGTTCGAGGATTTGCTCGCACGCCGCGAATCGCTGTCCGATTTCCTGTGGCGGCTGGAACTCGCGACGCTACCGCCCGGGGCCGGTCCCGATGAGCGGGCCGCGTTCGAGCATGAACTCGCGCGCCTTGCCGGCACGATCACCCATGAAGGCATTCGGCGGGAGTATTTCCGCACCTTCAAGGACCAGTTCTTCGCGCTGTTCGGTGCCAAGGACCGCCGCCTGCGGATCGTCGCCAACGACATGGCGGCGGCGGCGGACGTCAAGGAAGTCGATCTCGTCTTCGCCTTCCAGCGTGCGGTGCTGATGGGGCTGATGCAGCATGTCGACGTGCTGACCCGCCATTGCGAGCTGATCGCGCAGCTGCCGATCAAGAACCAGCAGTTGCAGCGTTGGCGCAACCACTTGATCGACCTTGCCATCTATCGCAGCGACCTGAGCGAAAGCTTGCTGACCGACACGATTGCCGCCGACCGGCAGCTGGTCGACATGGCACGGCGGAACAAGGAAACCGACCTCGCCTTCACCTTCTGGCTGCGCGACGCCGAGCGGGAAACGGCTGAGACCGACCTGTTGCGCGTGATCCAGATTCTGGTCGACGAGCAGGCCTGTCGCCGCGCCGAGAATGCGGCCGCCGAACGGTGCCGTCAGGAAACGACCGAACGGACCTTTGCCGAGTATCAACAGGCCCGGTCCGACCATGCCGCCGTGCAGGCGCGTATCCGCAGCTGGATGGAGGAACTGGACGAGGCGGCTTGATCCCTCGCCGCCGTTTCCCATATCGCCGTCTTAGAATTGCCCGAAATCCACGATCGAACCGCCGGAATGCGCGCTCTTGGCTTGCAAAAGGTACGGTGTCGGACGAAGACAACGGGTAAAATAGCGCTGGGCAGACGCGCTGCGTAAATTTCTGAGGGTTATTGATGGCCAAGGCGAATGGTGGCGGCGACGACACGATCGATACCGGCGACGCGCCGCTGATCGACCTGAACGAAGGGTCGATCAAGAAGCTGGTCGCCCGCGCGAAGAAGCGCGGCTACATCACCGTCGACCAGCTGAACGAAATGCTGCCGCAGGATCAGATGACCTCGGAGCAGATCGAGGACATCATGTCGGCGCTGAACGACATGGGCGTCAACGTCGTCGAGAATGAGGACGCGGGCGAGGACGGCGAAGGCGAGGAACGCGCGAAGCAGGAAGACGACGACGCCGACGACAGCGCCGCCGAACAGGACGAGGCGTCCGCAGCTTTCGAACCGGTCAAGAAAAAGGAAACCGTCGACCGCACCGATGATCCGGTGCGGATGTATCTGCGCGAGATGGGCGCGGTCGAACTGCTGAGCCGCGAAGGCGAAATCGCCATCGCCAAGCGGATCGAGGCCGGTCGCGACACGATGATCTTCGGCCTGTGTGAATCGCCGATCACGTTCAACGCGATCATCGGCTGGTCGACGGCACTCAACGAAGGCACGATGCAGCTGCGCGAGATCCTCGATCTCGACGCCATGCTGTCGAAGGATCCTGCACCGGAATCGCTGTCCGACGACGAGGACGCCGACGACAATGGCGAGATTTCGTCGAAGAATGCCGGTCCCAGCTTCAAGGAAGAGGAAGAGCCCGAGGAACCGTCGGTCGACGAGGACGAGGACGGCGAACGCCGTGCGCCCCGCCCGAGCGACGACGACGAAGAGGACAACACCCTCAGCCTCGCGCAGATGGAGGAACAGCTCAAGCCGCAGGCGCTGGAGAAGTTCGCCAACATCACCGCGATCTTCAAGAAATTCTCGAAGATGCAGTCGCAGCGTCTCGACGCGATGGCGACCGGCGATGGTCTGAGCAATGCCGAGGAGCGCAAGTACCAGAAGCTGCGCGAGGAGCTGACGGCCGAGGTCGAAAGCGTCCAGTTCCATCAGGCGAAGATCGAATATCTGGTCGATCAGCTCTACGCCTATAACCGGCGCCTGACCGCGCTGGGCGGGCAGATGCTGCGTCTGGCCGAGCGTCACAAGGTGCCGCGCAAGGCGTTCCTCGACAGTTATGTCGACCATGAGCTGGACGAGCAGTGGCTGACGTCGGTCGCGACGATCGACAAGAAGTGGAAGGCGTTCGTCGACAACGAGGGCGCTGCGGTCGATCGCATCCGTACCGAGATCGCCGAGATCGCGCAGCAGACCGGCATGGCGCTGGGCGAGTTCCGGCGCATCGTCAACATGGTCCAGAAGGGCGAGCGCGAGGCGCGGATCGCCAAGAAGGAAATGGTCGAGGCCAATCTGCGCCTCGTCATCTCAATCGCCAAGAAATACACCAATCGCGGCCTGCAATTCCTCGACCTGATCCAGGAGGGGAATATCGGGTTGATGAAGGCGGTCGATAAGTTCGAATATCGTCGCGGTTACAAGTTCAGCACCTATGCGACGTGGTGGATCCGGCAGGCGATCACCCGTTCGATCGCCGATCAGGCGCGGACGATCCGCATTCCGGTGCATATGATCGAGACGATCAACAAGCTGGTGCGCACCAGCCGCCAGTTCCTGCACGAACAGGGCCGCGAACCGACGCCGGAGGAAATGGCCGAACGGCTGTCGATGCCGCTCGAAAAGGTTCGCAAGGTGATGAAGATCGCCAAGGAGCCGATCAGCCTCGAAACGCCGATCGGCGACGAGGAAGATTCGCATCTCGGCGACTTCATCGAGGACAAGAATGCGATCATCCCGGTCGATGCCGCGATCCAGGCGAACCTGAAGGAAACGGTCACCCGCGTCCTAGCCAGCCTGACCCCGCGCGAAGAACGCGTGCTGCGCATGCGTTTCGGGATCGGCATGAACACCGACCACACGCTCGAAGAGGTCGGACAGCAGTTCAGCGTGACCCGCGAACGTATTCGCCAGATCGAGGCGAAGGCGCTGCGCAAGCTGAAACATCCGAGCCGCAGCCGGAAAATGCGGTCCTTCCTCGACCAGTAGCTTACTCCGCCCCGACGCTTCACCAGCGCCGGGGCGTTTCGTTTCGGCGGCAGACCGAAGCCCGCATAGCGGCGTTAAGCGCGGTTAAAGTGCTGGAAACCCTGTTCCTACGCGCTTGAGTTATCTCTTGCGGGCATACCATAGGTCGAACGGGAAACACCCGGTCAGACGAAAATGGGGGCCGTCGGTGATAGTTGCGATTGCGAACGACACGAATGACAGCGGGGTAGCCGACAGGCTCGCGCAGATCGTTCATGCCGATGGAAGCGGCACACACGCCACACTGGAACGGCTGGCGCATGCCGGCGTCGCCGTGCGCGACATCGCCGATGCGTTGCATCAACTGTGCACGTTGCATGGACGGCATCCGGGCGTGGTCGATCTGGCGAGCAGCGCCACCAACAACCCGGCGGCGGAAGACTGGCTGGCGCATGCCGGCGCTGCATTCGTCGAGGAACGCGCCTATCTGATCCGGGTCGCCGCCGCTGCGGGACCGCCGCCGGGCACCCCCGGTCAGGCCGCGACGGAGGCGGCGCTGGCGACGCAGCGCAACGCTATCGACCTGCTGTCGCGGTCGGTTCGACCCGGCTGCGCGCTGGGTGCGGCGATCGCAGTGACCCTCGACTGGCCGGTGATCCGCCGCCCGCTCGACGCCGCCGCCGACCGGATGGGGATCGACGTCATCCCCTGCACCCTGCCCTCGCCTGCACAGACCCGGCAATTGATCGAAGCGGTCGCCATGAACGCCGCGGTCGAACGCGCGATGACCTTCGGCATCCAGCAGTTGCTGGCACAGCATCGCGGCCTGTGGGACCTGATCGCCGCGCGCGCGGAAAGCCGCGGCTAGCGTTCGGCAGCGTCTGTCCGTATCGCTTTGCCATGAGTCAGGAACAGGCGATGCGGTTCGAGGGAACCAGAGGCTATGTCGCGACCGACGACCTGAAGGTCGCGGTCAATGCCGCGGTGACGCTGCGCCGGCCGTTGCTGGTGAAGGGCGAACCGGGCACCGGCAAGACGGTATTGGCGCAGGAGATCGCCCGCGCGATCGGCGCCCCGCTGATCGAATGGAACGTCAAATCGACCACCCGCGCGCAGCAGGGCCTGTACGAATATGACGCGGTGGCGCGGCTGCGCGACGGACAATTGGGCGATCCCCGCGTCCACGACATCGCCAACTATATCCGCCACGGGAAATTATGGGAGGCGTTCGTCAGCCCGACCCTGCCGGTGCTGCTGATCGATGAAGTCGACAAGGCCGACATCGAATTCCCCAACGATCTGCTCCACGAACTCGATCGGATGGCGTTCGACGTGTACGAAACCGGCGAGCGGGTAACGGCCCGCGAACGGCCGATCGTCGTCATCACGTCGAACAACGAAAAGGAGCTGCCCGACGCATTCCTGCGCCGCTGCTTCTTCCACTATATCCGCTTTCCCGACCGCGTGACGATGCAGGCGATCATCGACGTGCATTTCCCGGGCATCCAGACGTTGCTGGTCAACCGCGCGCTCGACCTGTTCTTCGCGGTGCGCGAGACGCCGGGATTGAAGAAGAAACCGTCGACCAGCGAACTGCTCGACTGGCTGAAGCTGCTGCTGCACGACGACATGCCGCTGGAGGTGCTGGCATCGCACGATCCGGCCCGGGCTATCCCGCCGCTGCATGGCGCGCTGCTGAAGAACGAACAGGATGTGATGCTGTTCGAACGGCTGGCGTTTCTGCATCGGCGCAAGGGCGGCTGATCGCGTGAGGGGTTGCGTGACCTTGACGATCCGGTAACCATGTTCGCTCATCAATTGGCGACCATCGTTCGGCAGGATCGTCATCATGTTCGGTTCGCTTCTCCGGGGCACGCTGCTCCTCGCCTTTGCCGCCATCGTCAGCGTGCCGGTCGGCGCGCGGTCGCTGCTCGACTATGTCGGGCAATGCGTTCCGTTTGCGCGGGCGGCATCGGGCGTCGAAATCTATGGCGACGCCTGGACGTGGTGGGATCAGGCGGACGGCCGCTATCCGCGCGGGCACCGGCCGAAGGTCGGTGCCGTTCTCGCCTTCGCCAAAACCGATCGGCTGCCGCTCGGCCATGTCCTCGTCATCAGCCACGTCGTCGAACCGCGCGTCGCCATGGTCACCCATGCGAACTGGTCGCGGATCAACGGGGTGCGCGGCGGGGTCGAGCAGGACGTCACCGTGTTCGACGTTTCCGCGAAAGGGGACTGGACGCGGGTGAAGGTCTGGTATCGGGATACGCAGGGACTGGGTGGTTCGGAATATCCGACGCACGGCTTCATCTACGGCCCCCGCCCCGCTGCCGAACTGGGCGGCAACGCACCCGATTATGTCGGGTCGCTGATCGACGCCTACGGCCGTTGAGCACGTCGCGCCCGCGATGACGAGCGGGGAGCAGCGCGGCGTCTGGACGGCGGTCGCGCTCATCACCATTGCCGGCCTGATCCTGCGCATTCTCGCCGCGCGGGGCGGCTTGTGGCTCGACGAGGCATGGTCGGCGGTGACCGCGCAGGACGTGGGGACCCCCGCCGGGGTGTTCGTCGGGATCAACCACGACAACAACCATCATCTCAACAGCCTGTGGCTGCAATGGGTGGGTAGCGGCGCCCCGCCACTGCTGCAACGCGCGCTTTCGATCGTCGCCGGCAGCGCGACCATCCCGCTGGCCGCCGCGATCGCGCTGCGTCGGGGCCGAGCGTCGGCAATTCTTGCCGCGGTTGCCTTTGCCGTTTCGCCGTTTCTGGTGACCTTCGGATCGGAAGCACGCGGCTATGCGCCGATGCTGCTTGCCTGGGTCGCAGCGATCGGCGTCGCCGACCGCTGGCTAGCCGATCCTGCCGCCCGACCACCGACGACCGCCATCGCGCTGGCGGCGATCTTCGGGTGCCTGTCACAGGCGACGATGGTCTTCGCCCTCGCCGCGCTCGGTCCATGGGTTGCGATAGGGCGTTGGCGCGCGGCGGGGTGGCGATGCGCGGTACGCGACACCGCCCGCCTGTTCATCCCGGCCGCGATCGCGGTCATGCTGCTGATCGCCATCGCATGGACGGCTGCCGCGACCAGCAGGACCGGGTTCCAGTTCGGTGCACGCGAACCGCATGACGACTGGAAGATGCTGACCGGCCTCGAACAGCTGTGGACTTGGAGTTGCGGGCTGTGGGTCATCGCCCCGATGGTCGCCATCGCCGGTTGGTTCGTCCGCGACCGGTTCACCGGCCTCGTCCTGCTGACGGCAATCGCACTGCCGTTGACGGTTGCGCTGCTCGCGCTGCCGAACAGCGGCGCGTCGCGTTACTATATCGTCGCCGTTCCACCCTTGCTCCTGTCGGCAGCCAGCACCCTGCCCGTCCTGTGGGCGAGGCGGGGCGTATGGCGTCTGCCCGTGCTGATCGCCGGCGCTCTCTTCGTCTGGACAGCGATAGAACGGGACGGCGCGCTCGTGGCCGATTTGCGGGGAGACCCCGGTCAGGCGGTTTCGAAGCTGATCGAGGTGGCACCGGGCGGGGCACGGGTCTCCGTCGCACTGTCGCGTTCGACCGCGATCCTGATCGCCGCCGCACGGTCGCGCGGCTATCGACTGACCATCGACGACAGCCGCTGCGCCCCGTTTCGCTTTATCGAACGCGACGGCGGCAATCGCTTCCCTGATCCGCTAGTCCATTGCGGCCGGCAATTTGCGGAGATCGCGCGCGGCGACCCGAACGGCGTGTCGGGCAGCCACTGGCGCCTTTACGCCCGATCGCGCTAGAGCATGACCGGACCATGTTGAATCATCGGCACGGCGGTGATTTCGGCGTGCGGCAAGGCGCGAGGAGGGAGCGATGCCAAAGCATCGTAACCGACGAGCAACGCAGCATCACGTCGACAGCAGCCCGCCGCGCAGCGGTCGCCCGCAGGGCGATGACGGTGGTTCAACATGGTCCGGTCATGCTCTAAGACATCGGCCATGTTCCATTCGTTCGTCGATGCGCTGCGCACTGCCGGCATCGCGGTCAGCATCCGCGAGCATCTGGTCCTGCTCGAAGCGATCGAGCGCGGCGTGATCGACCGGACGCTGGACAGCTTCTATCACCTTGCCCGCACGACCTTCATCAAGGACGAGAGCCTGATCGACCGGTTCGACCGGGTGTTCGGACAGGCCTTTGCCGGTATCGACGGCACGGCCGGCGTCGGTCCGGTCCCGCTGCCCGACGAATGGCTGCGGCGCATCGCCGAACGCTATCTGTCACCCGAAGACATGGCGAAGGTCGCGGCGACCGGCGACTGGAACGCACTCATGGATCGGTTGCGGCAACGGCTGGCCGAACAGCACGAACGGCATGAAGGCGGATCGAAATGGATCGGTACCGGCGGCACCAGTCCGTTCGGCCATGGCGGCTATAATCCCGAAGGCGTCCGGATCGGCGGAGAGAGTCGCCATCGCCGCGCGGTCAAGGTTTGGGAACAGCGGGAGTTTCGCAACCTCGACAACGCGCGCGAACTCGGCACCCGCAACCTGAAGGTCGCGCTGCGTCGCCTGCGACGCTTCGCCCGCGAGGGGGCCGCCGACGAACTCGATCTCGATGCGACGATCGCGGGAACGGCGCGACGCGGCTTTCTCGACGTTGCGATGCGGCCGGAACGGCGCAATGCCGTCAAGCTGTTGCTGTTCCTCGATGTTGGTGGATCGATGGACCCGTTCGTCGAACAGGTCGAGGAGCTGTTCTCCGCCGCCACTGCCGAGTTCCGGCATCTCGACTTCTTCTATTTCCACAACTGCATTTACGAAGGCGTCTGGCGCGACAATCGCCGTCGCTGGACTGAACAGATCGCGACCGCCGACCTGCTGCGGACCTATGGCCCGGACTACCGCCTCGTGGTGGTCGGCGACGCGGCGATGAGCCCCTACGAGGTCCTGCAACCCGGCGGATCGGTCGAACACGCCAATGCCGAAGCCGGTGCGGTCTGGCTGCAACGCCTGACCGCCCATTGGCGATCGGCCGCGTGGATCAATCCTACGCCGCTGGATCATTGGCAATGGTCGCACTCGACGCAGTTGATCCGCGACCTGTTCGCCGATCGGATGTACCCGCTGACCCTCGACGGGCTGGACGCCGCCATGCGCGAGTTATCGCGCCGGCGATGAGCGTTAGAGGCTGTTTGAAAACGCGCCAAAGCGCGTTTCCATACAGCCTATAGGCGGGATCGACATTCAGTTCGCCGGGCGGAGGAATAGCGTTCCATTACCTCTCGTCACTCCCGCGCAGGCGGGAGTCCATAGACGCCAGCGTCGCGGATCCAGCCAAACAGTAGGCATCTATGGATTCCCGCCTGCGCGGGAAGGACGAAATTCCGTGGTTCTCGCTGAATGCCAATCGGCCCTAAAGGTCGTCGATCGCCTCGTGCAGTTTCGCCAGCACGGCCGTGTCGCCGGCCGGAGCCGCCGCAGCCGCCGTCGATAGTCCCATCAGGTCGACCGCGCCGAAGCTCGCCGCCAGTCCCTTCAGCCGGAATGCCGCGGGTTGCCACCCTTCGGCATCGGCGGCGTCGAGTGCGCTGAGCGCCTTTTTCGCGCTTTCGGTGAAGGCACGGCGCAGCTCGGCGATCAGTTGGGGTTCGTCGCCCAACGCCGCCGCCAGCGCCGCATCGATTGCTCCGGGATCATAGACCATGGCTGAAGAATACGCCCCAAAAGGTTAAGAAAATGTTACAGCTACGCCGGTTCGACCGCTCTGTCGTTCGGATGACGACCATGGTAGACGGTACGTCATGAATGGGGGTTCGATCACGGAGCTGCAACAGCACCACCAGCATTCCGACGGCGAACAGCTTGCGCAGGACGAGACGCAACACTGGCTGGCGGAGGCGGTCCCCGAACCCGAACCGATCGGGCGCAACTGGATCGGACCGACGCTTGCCGGCATCGCGGTGCTCGGCTGGACCGGCGGGATGCTGGCATGGAGCGCGCCGTCGCTGCCGGCGCTGGGGCCGATCGGGCTGGTATCGTTCATTGCCGCCCTGTGCGTGCCGCCGATGCTGCTCGGCGTCGGCTGGCTGCTGCTTCGTCGGAACAGCCGGGCGGAGGCACGGCGGTTCGCCGCCACTGCGCAGGCGATGCGGGCTGAGGCACAGGCACTGGAGGCGGTCGTTGCCAGGGTTCGACACACGCTGTCGGAATCGCGCAGGGAACTGGCCGAACAGACGCAATCACTGCTGACGCTGGGCGACAGCGCGACCGACCGGCTGCGCGGCGTCAGCGCCGGGATGGGCGAACAGGTCGAGGCGATCGGCACGACTGCCGGCCGGCTCGATCGGGTGGCCGATGCCACGCAACAACGGCTGGCGACCGTGCTGTCCTCCCTGCCCCGCGCCCGTGCCGAAGCAGCGGAAATGGCCGCGCTCGTCGAGGCGACCGGCCTGTCGGCCAGCGAACGGGTCGCCGCCCTTGACGCGCAACTGGTCGTCGTCGCGCAACGCTCGCGCGAGGCCGATCAGCTGGCCGCGGGCGCGGCGCAGCGGTTGGCGGCGCATATGAACCGGATGGAAGCAACCAGCGAGAGTGCCGGCGTCCGCCTCGAATCGGTCATCGCCACCATGTCCGAAGCGATCGACGCGGTGCTCGAACGCGCTGCCGCCGCGATCGACGAATCGCGCAAGGCGATCACCGCGCAGGGCGATGCGACGATCGCGATGATCGAGGCGAATGGATCGGCAATCGAACGCGCCGGACGCGAGGGTGCCGAGCAGCTCGCCGATCGGGTCGCCAGGATCGATGCCGCGATCCACATGCTCGCCGGACGGCTCGACGATCGCCGTCGCGATGGTGAGGCGCTGTTGTCCCTGCTGAACGACGGATTGGCCGGGGTCGATGATCGCTTCGAACGCTTGCGGGTGACGGGGGTCGAACGGACCCAGGCGGTGGCCGGATCGGTCGCTGCCTTGACGCAGGTGGCCGATGCCTTGGCCCACGCATTGGCCAATGGCGACGGTACCGCCCGCCGCGTGATCGCCAGTGCCGAGGAAGTCTTGACCGCGCTCGACGCGGCGGCGCGCGAAATGGACGAAACGCTGCCGGGCGCGCTCGACCGGCTCGACAGCCGCATCGCCGCCAGTCGCGCCGTCGTCGCCCAGTCCAAGCCCGAACTGCTCGCGCTGGTCACCGCTGCCGAGAGCACGCATGACGCGATCGAGGCGATTGCGGGGGTCGTGGCAATGCAGCGCGACACGTTGTCGACGGTGCAGCAATCGCTGCTCGACACGCTCGATCGTGGTGCCGATCGGATCGAGAATGTCCGCACTATCGTCGACGAGACCATCGCGACGACGATCCATTTCGCCGAAGACTCCGCGCCGCGCCTGACCGAAGCGATGCTCCGCATCCGCGATACCGCCGAAGCGGCGAGCGAACAGACCCGCGAGACGCTGGCGAAGGTCCTGCCCGATGCCGCCCGCGATCTCGAGGCACGCGGCGCGCGTGCGCTCGCCAACGCGGTCGACAGCGCGGTGACGGGGAAGGTCGCCGAATTGTCCGCCATCGCCAATCACGCCGTTGCCTCGGCGATCGAGGCATCGGAGCGGCTGTCACGGCAGATGCTCGACATCGCCGACACCAGTAAACAACTTGACGAACGCATGGCCATGGCCCGCGCCGAACACGAAGCAGCCGACAGCGATCAGTTCTCGCGCCGCGTGTCGTTGCTGATCGAGGCGATGAACTCCGCCGCGATCGACATCGCCCGTTCGCTGTCGACCGATGTGTCCGATACGGCATGGGCCGCCTATCTCAAGGGTGATCGCGGCGTCTTTACCCGGCGCGCGGTGCGGCTGGTCGACGGGACGCAGGCCCGCGAGATCGCCGCCTTGTACGATGCCGATCCCGGCTTCCGCGATCAGGTGAACCGCTACATTCACGATTTCGAGGCGATGCTGCGTCAGATCCTTGGCTTGCGGGACGGATCGCCAATGGGCGTGACCTTGCTGTCGTCCGATATGGGCAAGCTGTACGTGGTGCTGGCGCAGGCGATCGAGCGGTTGCGCAACTAGCGGGATTTGCCGGGGAGGTCATGGCGCGCCAAACGCGAACGAACTCGCTTCCGCCGCCCTTTTACGAAGTGTTTCTGGCTGCCGACGATACGTTGGCGGCACGTGACCAGACTGCCTATTACGTCTCGCTGCCGATCGTGTTCGGCGGTGATTTAGATCTGAAGTTCGAAAAGGCGGTCTGCATCCTGATCGGGGAGAATGGTTCGGGAAAGCCGACGCTACTCGAAATGATCGTAACTATGGCGAGTTCTGACGAAGGCGGTGGTGCGCAGGGAATGACAGTGGTGGGACCGTCGCGCGCGGCAGGCAAGGACGCCGGCCGGCTGGGCGATCTGCCGCGCGCGGCATGGCTGCCGCGGCGGGCCGATTTCATGTCCGTGGCAGCGTTCTTCGTGGCTTACGATGCTCGGTAGCGCAGTCCTGACACCTTGCCACGCGCCGAAATTCTCGCCGCACTGATGATCCGGCCTGATCGGAAAACGCCTTAATTATAGAAATTCAGCATGTCGGCGGTCACCCAACCATAAACGTAGTTGAGGTAGAACCCGCCGAACAAGACCCCGGATACCAACGTCGTCCGCCACGCCATCTGCCCGAAGCGGAACCCAGATGGTGCGCTGTCGGCCTGTCCCGGCACCGGGGGTTCGCCCGCTTCATGCGTCGTGCGAACCCCGAACGGCAACACCAGAAACATCGCCAGCACCCAGAACAGCAGGTAGATGGCGAGCGCCGATTGCCAGGTCATGCGCCGCTCGTCAGGCCGGAATGATCAGCACGTCGACGACCGGCTTCTTGCCGGTCCAGCGCGTCGCGACGCGGCGGACCGCAAGGCGGATCGCCTCGGGCAGCTTGGACCGCTCACGCCCCTTGGCCGCGACCGTCTCGGCCGCCGCATCGACCGCTTCCTCAAGAAAGGGTTCGCGGTCTTCCTCGACCGGCACGCCCTGCACCCGGATCTGCGGCTGACCGATCAACTGCCCGCGCCGGTCGATCGCGACCGCTACCGACATATGGCCAAACGCCGCCAGCTTGCGCCGTTCGTTGATCGTTGTTCCATCCGCCGGCAGAATGACGTCGCCGTCCAGCGCAAGTCGCCCAACGGCCGCCTGCCCGACCTTGGTCGGATTGCCCGGTGCCAGACGCACGATATCGCCGTTGGTCTGGACCAGCGTCTGACCGATGCCCTGCGACAGGGCGAACCGGGCATGTTCCATCAGATGGCGCATCTCGCCATGGACCGGCACCAGGACCTTTGGACGCAGCCAGCCATAGAGCTTGGCCAACTCCGGCCGACCGGGATGGCCCGAGACATGGACATGCGCCTGCCGGTCGGTAACCATTTCGATCCCGGCCGCGGCAAGCTGGTTCTGGATGCGACCGATCGCGACTTCGTTACCGGGGATCTGCTTCGACGAGAAGATGACCCGGTCGCCGGACTGGAGGCTGAGCTGATGCTCCCGATTGGCGATGCGGGCCAACGCTGCGCGCTGTTCTCCCTGCCCGCCGGTCGCGATGATCAGAACCTGATCGCGGGGCAGGCGCATCGCGGTGTCGAAATCGACGGTCTGCGGGAAACTCTTCAGATAGCCCGTGGCCTTCGCGACCTTCAGAATGCGGTCGAGCGAACGACCCGCCACGCAAACCTTGCGGTTGGTGTCGCGTGCGACCTCGCCCAGCGTATGCAGTCGCGCGGCGTTAGACGCGAAGCTGGTGACCATCACCCGCCGCCCCTCGGCAGAGGCAATCTGTTCGAACAGCCCCTTGCGAACATCGGCTTCCGATCCCGATGCCTCGGTGTTGAAGACGTTCGTCGAATCGCACACCAACGCGAGAATGCCCTCGTCGCCGATCGCGGTGAGTTCGGCCGGGCTGGCCGGCGTCGCGACCATTGGTTGATCGTCGAGCTTCCAGTCGCCCGAATGGAATACCTTTCCATGCGGCGTGGAAATGACCAGCGACGTTGATTCGGGAATCGAATGCGCCATCGGCACGAAGCGGACGCCGAACGGACCGACATTCACGTCGCCACCCAGCTGTACGATCTTCAGCTTCACCCGATCGGCAATGCCTTCTTCATCGAGCTTGCCGCGGATCAGCCCGGCAGTGAACGGCGTTGCATAAATCGGCACGCCCAGATCGGCAGCCAGATATGGCAGCGCGCCGATATGGTCCTCATGCCCATGGGTGATGACGATGCCGAGCAGCTGGTCGCCGCGTTCCTCAATGAATTGCAGGTCGGGTAGCATCACGTCGATCCCGGGATAGCCCGGATCGGCGAATGTCACGCCGCAATCGACCATGAGCCATTTACCGGCGGTCCCGTACAGGTTGACGTTCATGCCGATTTCGCCCGACCCGCCAAGCGCGACGAACAACAATTCTTTCTTTGGTGTCACTCAATCTCTTTCAATGCCCGCGCCCATTCGCGGGTTGGGTTTCGTTCAGTACGTTGCTGCAGAAATATGGGTGCGGCGCCACAGCATCGCCAGTCCCGTGATCGTCAGGTCTTGTTCGATCGAATCGAAGACCTGCGTGTGTTTCTCGAACAGGATCGCCAGACCGCCGGTGGCGATCACGCGGACGGGGCGGCCGATTTCCGCCTTCATCCGCGCGACCAGCCCCTCGATCATCGCAATATAGCCCCAATAGATGCCGATGTGCATCTGATCGGCGGTATTACGGCCGATCACCGTCTTAGACGCCGGCGCCTCGATCGCGATACGCGGCAGCTTGGCTGCCGCCGTCACCAGCGCATCAAGCGACAGGTTGATGCCCGGCGCGATGATCCCGCCCTTATACGCCCCCGTATAGTCCACCACGTCGAACGTCGCGGCCGTGCCGAAATCGACGACGATCAGGTCGCCGTGATGAGCCGCATGCGCCGCGATCGCATTCAATGCGCGATCGGCACCGACCGTATGCGGCTCCTCGACATCGAGCGCGATGCCGAATGTCGCCGCGCCGCGCCCGGCAACGAGTGCTTCGACCCCGAAATATTTGCTGGCGAGCACTTCGAGGTTATGCAGCGCACGCGGAACGACCGTGCCAATAATGACCGCCTCTACCACCGCCCGGTCACGTCCGCCCAGTGCCAGCAACTGGCTGAGCCATACCGCATATTCGTCCGCGGTCCGACGGGGATCGGTCGCGATGCGCCAGCGCGCGACGATCGTTTCGTCGTCGACCAGCGCGAAGACGATGTTGGTATTGCCGGCATCGATCGCAAGCAGCATCGAACTTCCCCGTCACGCCCGACCGGCGTGGTTCCCCTTCCCGCTAGAGGGTGCAGCGGGCCACGACAAGCGCTCCGCCATGCCGCACACGCATTGTAACGACCGCTTCACGCCGAAACATCGCCAGCGTGGACGATTACCGGCTTGCCGCCCTGATCGATCAACCGCAACGCTCCATCGACTTCAAGGCCGGCGAACCGTCCCGATTGCTCACGACCGTCGGGCAACCGCACGCGAAGCGATGTGCCGACAGGATGCGCCATCTTTTCCCAAGTACTGCGGACGATCGACAGATCGCCCATCCGCCACCGCGCGACCCAAACCGCAAAACGGTCGCAAAGCTTCACGAGCAACGCGTCTGGCCCGACGCTGACACCTTCCGCTGCGAGGGAGGTGGTCGATCGGTCGGGAAGCATTGGATGCGAGGAAAGATTGACGCCGAAGCCGATGACCACCGCATTGCCGGATCGTTCGAGCAGAATACCGGACAGCTTCGCATCGCCGACCATCAGATCGTTCGGCCATTTGATCGTCGCGATCCCCGGCGCAAACGCCGCAACCGCTTCGGCCAAGGCGACTGCGGCGACCAGCGTCAGGGTATGCGCCGGCGGATCATGAGGACGCAACCGAACGATCGTGCTGGCAAATAAATTGCCCGCACCGTCCGCCCAGTTCCGCCCTAACCGACCTCGCCCCGCCGATTGACGTTCGGCCCGCAACCAGAGGCCTTCCTCGGCTCCGGTCGCGGCAGCGGCGATCAGGTCGGCATTGGTCGACCCGGTCTCGCCGACAACCCGAATCGTCAGAACAGTGCCCGAGCCGCCGTCAGCGACCACGCCGACAGCGCCGGGATCAGGAACAGGCTGACCGGCGAGATCACCACCGCCGCAGCAAGCGTCAAACCGCCCTCAACCAACGCCGGTTCGCGCAGGAACTCCGGTGCCGGTTCGTCGAAGTACATCGTCTTGACGACGCGCAGATAATAATAGGCACCGATCGTCGAGGCCGCGATTCCGATGACCGCCAGCGGGAACAGGCCAGCCTGCACCGCCGCATCGAACACCGCGTATTTGGCCCAGAAGCCGAACAACGGCGGGATACCGGCGAGCGAAAACATGAAGATCGCCAGCGCCAGCGCGAGGGCCGGGCGCGTCCGCGACAGGCCCGAAAGGCTCGCCAGCGTTTCCAGCGGCTGCCCGTCGCTGCCCCGCATCTGCAGGACAACGAGGAACGAACCCAGCGTCATCACGACATAGACGGCGAGATAGAACAACACGCCCGCCACGCCCTGCGACGAACCGGCGGCCAGTCCGATCAGCGCGAAGCCGACATTGTTGATCGACGAATAGGCCAGCAGCCGCTTGACGTTCGTCTGACCGATCGCGCCCACCGCGCCGAGCAGGATCGAGGCGAGTGCAGCAAAGACCACGATCTGCCGCCACTGGTCCACCGCCGGACCCATCGCCTCGACAGCGACGCGCAACGCCATCGCCATCGCCGCGACCTTGGGTGCGGACGCGAAAAACGCGGTCACCGGGGTCGGTGCGCCCTCATACACGTCCGGCGTCCACATGTGGAACGGCACCGCCGCCAGCTTGAACGCGATGCCCGCGAACACGAACACCAGCCCAAACAACAAGCCCATGTTGCGCGGCCCGGCATAGGCCGTCGCGATATCGGTGAACAGCGTCGTGCCGGAAAAGCCATATACCAGGCTGATGCCATAGAGTAGGATGCCCGACGCCAGCGCACCGAGCACGAAATACTTCAGGCCCGCCTCGGCCGAACGCGTATCACGGCGCATGAAGCTCGCCAGCACATAGGCCGCAAGGCTTTGCAGCTCGAGCCCGACATACAGCAGCAGCAGGTCCGACGCCGAGACCATCATGCCCATGCCGCAGGCCGACAACAGGATCAGCACCGGATATTCGGGCTTCAGATCGTCGCCGCTGGTCCGTTCGAAGAAACGGGGGGCGATGATGATCGCGACGGCCGATGCGAAATAGATCAGCACCTTGGCAAACGCCGCAAAGGCATCCGCGCGATACATGCCACCAAAGGCAGTACCACCCGACGATCCATTACCGATCAGCGCGACGCCGGCCCCCGCCAGTACGAAGACCGCCGCGATGCTGACGCTGCGTGTTGCCGCCTGCTTGCCCCATGCCGATACCAGCATCAGGACGATCGCCCCGACTGCGAGAACCAACTCGGGCAGAGTCATCGAAAGTTGTTCGGCGTAGCTCATCAGTGCGATTCCCCGTGCGCCGCTTCACCGCCGCCCGTTCCATGTTCCGCGGCTTTCGCCGCCGCCGCCGCCGGACTGCCGGCAGTCGGCTGTGAGTCCGAAGCTGGCGCTGCCCGTTCGATGCGAGCGAGCAGGACACCGACATCCTTGCGCATCGGCGCAAGGAAGCTCTCGGGGTAGACGCCCATCCACAACACAACCGCTGCGATCGGTGCCAGCATCGCCAGTTCGCGCATCGACACGTCGCGCATCGCCTTCACATCGTCATGCACCAGATCACCAAGGACGATACGGCGGTAGAGATAAAGCGAATAGGCAGCACCAAGGATGATACCGGTCGTGCAGATCAACGCCGCCCATGTCGAAACCCGATAGGTACCGGCAAGGCTCAGGAACTCGCCGACGAAACCCGACGTACCCGGCAGGCCGATCGACGCCATGGTGAACAGCAGGAAGAACACGGCATAGCGCGGCATATTGATCGCCAAACCACCATAGCGCGCGATCTCGCGGGTATGCAGACGGTCGTAGATGATGCCGACGCACAGGAACAGCGCGCCCGACACCAGCCCGTGGCTGAGCATCACGATCATTGCGCCTTCGATCCCCTGCTGGTTGAAGGCGAACAGGCCGATGGTCACGATCGCCATGTGCGCGACCGAGGAATAGGCAATCAGCTTCTTCATGTCCGACTGCACCAGCGCCACGAGCGAGGTGTAGACCACCGCGATCGCCGACAGCGTCAGGATCAGCCAAGTCAGTTCGCCCGAGGCCTCCGGGAACATCGGAAGCGAGAAGCGCAGAAAGCCATAGCCGCCGAGCTTCAGCAACACGCCCGCCAGAATGACCGAACCGGCAGTCGGTGCCTGCACGTGGGCGTCGGGCAACCAGGTATGGACCGGCCACATTGGCATCTTGACAGCAAACGACGCGAAGAAGGCGAGCCACAGCCATGTCTGCACCTGTACCGGGAAATCATACGCCATCAGCGTCGGGATATCCGAGGTACCTGCCGTGCGGATCATGTAGATCATCGCAATCAGCATCAGCAGCGAGCCGAGCAGCGTGTACAGGAAGAACTTGTACGATGCATAGATGCGGTTCGCCCCGCCCCATATCCCGATGATCAGGTACATCGGGATCAGGCCGGCTTCAAAGAACACGTAGAACAGCAGCAGATCCTGCGCTGCGAAGGTGCCGATCATCAGCACCTCGACGCTCAGGAACAGCGCCATATATTCCGGCACGCGATTGGTCACCGACTTCCACGAAGCACCGATACAGATCGGCATCAGGAAGACGCTGAGCATGATCAGCATCAACGCGAAACCATCGATGCCGAGCGCATAGCGGAACACGCCGAAGTCACCGAGCGCCGGTGCCTCGACAAACTGCCACTGCGCGCCGCCGATATCGTAGTTGGCCCAAAGAAGTACGCCCAACACGAAGTTGACCAGCGTGGCGACCAACGCCGTCCAGCGCGCTCCGTTCGCTGATACGAACAGGCACAGCATCGCTGCGACCGCCGGTACCAGCAGCATCACCGACAGGATCGGGAAGCCGTTCACGAGTTATTCCCCCGAACCAATTGCTTGAAACCGCGCATCACGACGCGATCGCCCAGGTAACTGCCGCCGTCAGGCCGATCAGCATGACAAAGGCATAGGTGTAGAGATAGCCGGTCTGCATTCTGACCGCGAGGCGGCTGGAAAAGCCGACCAGTGCCGCAGACCCATCTGGACCGAAGCGGTCGATCGTCTGTTCGTCGCCGCGCTTCCAGAAGAAACGGCCAAACGCAAAGGCCGGACGGACGAAGAGCAAATGATACAACTCGTCGAAATACCATTTGTTGAGCAGGAAGCGATGCAGCACGCGGAACGTGTCCGCGATCGCCGCCGCCGTACCCGGCCGCAGGATATAGACGTAGAATGCACTCGCCAGCCCGATCAGCATCACGATGGTCGCGGCCAACTTCACCAGCACCGGCACCTCGTGCATCGCGTGCATCAGATGCTCGTTGTAGAACAGGCTGCCCTTCCAGAACGTCTCGCCGGCGTCCCCGCCGATGAACCAATGGTTGAAGACATAGCCGGCAGCGACCGCACCAACCGTCAGCACGATCAGCGGGATCAGC
Organism: Sphingomonas sp. Leaf62; assembly: GCF_001421915.1. Classification (NCBI taxonomy): domain Bacteria; kingdom Pseudomonadati; phylum Pseudomonadota; class Alphaproteobacteria; order Sphingomonadales; family Sphingomonadaceae; genus Sphingomonas; species Sphingomonas sp. Leaf62. The sequence goes on from NZ_LMLN01000030.1 coordinate 57,222, forward strand.
ATTACGATCGGGCTCTCATGCGGATGATAGCCCGCCGTACCTTCGACGACATCGGTCGCATGCGCGTCATGGGTCGACGGGGCATGACCCGCGTCTTCGGCGGCCGGATGTGCGTCGTGATGCGCATGATCGTCGTGCCCGCGATGACCGTGCGCATCATGGACCGCGTGCTGGATATGCTCCGACCCGACCCAACGAGGCTTCCCGAAGAAGGTCAGGAACATCAACCGCCACGAATAGAAACTGGTGAGCAGCGCCGCGAAGGTACCGACATAGAAGGCACCATAGCCGCGCGGACCCGCCGCCCAGGCTGCTTCAAGGATCGCATCTTTCGAGTGATAGCCGGCAAAACCGCCCACCTCGTAGATACCGACACCGGTGATCGCGAGCGTACCCGCCATCATCGCCCAAAAGGTCAGCGGGATATGCTTCCGCAGGCCACCATAATACCGCATGTCCTGTTCATGGTGCATCGCATGGATGACCGAGCCGGCACCTAGGAACAGCAGCGCCTTGAAGAAGGCGTGCGTGAACAGGTGGAACATCGCCGCGCCGTAAGCCCCGACGCCCGCCGCAAAGAACATATAGCCGAGTTGCGAACAGGTTGAATAGGCGATGACGCGCTTGATGTCGGTCTGGACCAGCCCGATCGTCGCAGCGAACAGGCAGGTCGCAGCACCGATGCCCGTCACGACGGCTAGCGCCGTGGGCGAGGTTTCGAACATCGGCGACAGACGGCACACCATGAAAACGCCAGCGGTGACCATCGTCGCCGCGTGGATCAGCGCCGACACCGGGGTCGGGCCTTCCATCGCATCCGGCAGCCACGTGTGCAGGCCAAGTTGCGCCGACTTGCCCATCGCACCGACGAACAGCAGCAGGCAGAGCACCGTCATCGTGTCGGCACGGAACCACAGGAAACCAATGGTCGAACCGGCCATCGACGGCGCGGCTTCGAGAATTGCCGGGATCGAAATCGTACCGAACACCAGATAGGTGCCGAAGATGCCGAGCATAAAGCCAAGGTCGCCGACGCGGTTGACGACGAACGCCTTGATCGCGGCGGCATTTGCCGACGGCTTCTTGAACCAGAAACCGATCAACAGATACGATGCCAGGCCGACGCCTTCCCAACCGAAGAACATCTGCACCAGATTGTTTGCAGTCACGAGCATCAGCATCGCGAAGGTGAACAGCGACAGGTAGCTGAAAAAGCGCGGCTGATCGGGGTCCTCGCTCATATAGCCCCAGCTATAGAGGTGGACGAGCGCGGACACACTGGTGATGACGACCAGCATGACCGCGGTCAACGCATCGACCCGCAATTCCCATGCGATGTCCATGCCGCCCGACAGAATCCAGGTCGACACCGGGGCCACATTCGCCTGCGCCGCGCCGGTCAGGAACGGGATAAAGATCGACCACGACAGCGCGGCCGCGATCAACAGCCCGGCGGTCGTGATGATCTTCGGCACCGCGATACCGAAAGCGCGGTTCAACAGTCCCGCGACGATCGATGCCAGCAGCGGCAGGAACACGACGATATGGATGGCGCTCACGAAAGCACCCCCGAAACCCGAAAAGCCACCGGCATCACCCCTTCATCCGGTTGACGTCGTCGACCGCGATGGAACCGCGACCACGGAAATAGATGACCATGATGGCCAGCCCGATCGCGCTCTCCCCGGCGGCGACGGCCAGTACGAACATCGCAAAAATCTGACCGACGAGGTCGCCCAGCTGTGCCGAGAAGGCCACGAAATTGATATTCACCGCCAGCAGGATCAGTTCGATCGACATCAGGATGACGATCAGATTCTTGCGGTTCAGGAAGATGCCGAGCACCCCCAACGTGAACAGGATCGCCGCGACGACCAGATAATGGGTCAGTCCGATCACAGCTCCACCCCCTGCCCAATGGGCTGATTGACGTTGCGAACGGCATCCTTCGCACGACGGTTGATCTGGCGATTGATGTTCTGCGCCTTGGCATCCGCCCGCTTGCGCTGCGTCAGCACGATCGCACCGATCATCGCGACCAGCAGGACCAGCCCGACACCCTCGAAAACATAGAGATAGCGCGAATACAGCAGCCGGCCGATTGCCTCGATATTCGGCACCGCCGCTTCGGTCGGCGCGATGCGCCGCGCAAGGTCGATCCGGGCCGCCGTCCATGCATAGGCACCGACGATGAGTTCGACGGCGAGCAGCACCGCCAGCGCCAGCCCGGCAGGCAGGTACCGAACGAAGCCGGCGCGCAATTCGGTGAAGTCGATGTCGAGCATCATGACCACGAACAGGAACAGGACCGCGACCGCGCCGACATAGACGATGACGAGGAGCATCGCGATGAATTCAGCTCCGCACAGGACCATCAGGCCCGCCGCGTTGAAGAAGGCGAGGATCAGCCACAGCACCGAATGGACCGGGTTGCGCGACGTGATCGTCAGCGCAGCCGATGCCACCACGACCGTGGCGAACAGATAGAAGGCGAGTGTCTGGATCACGAGCGCTGCTCTTCCCCCTGCCCGCCCCGCGTGTTGCTGCGGGACGAAACGCTAATCGATTGGCCGGCGAAGCGAGGTTTCTCGTCCCCGCCGGTACGGAATATGCGCGCCATTACCGATAGGGCGCGTCGCTCGCAAGGTTCGCGGCAATCGCGCGTTCCCAGCGGTCACCATTCGCGAGCAGCTTGTCCTTGTGATAGATCAGCTCCTCCCGCGTTTCGGTGGCGAATTCGAAATTCGGCCCTTCGACGATCGCATCGACCGGGCAAGCCTCCTGACACAAACCGCAATAGATGCACTTGGTCATGTCGATGTCGTAGCGGGTCGTCCGGCGACTGCCGTCCTGGCGCGGCTCGGCCTCGATCGTGATCGCCAGCGCGGGACATACCGCCTCGCACAGCTTGCACGCGATGCAGCGCTCTTCGCCATTGGGATAACGACGCAGCGCATGCTCGCCGCGGAAGCGGGGCGAGATCGGATTCTTCTCGTACGGATAGTTGATCGTTGCCTTGGCTTTGAAGAAGTACCGCAGCGTCAGCGCGTGCGCTTTCACGAACTCCCACAGAGTGAACGATCGGATGGTCTGGGCGATACTCATGCTGGCAATCCTACGCGCTGGATCATCAGCCAGCCCGACACGAGGAAAACGAAGGTCAGCGACAGCGGCAGGAAGATCTTCCAGCCAAGCCGCATCAGTTGGTCATAGCGGTACCGGGGAACCGTTGCCTTGATCCAGCTGAACACGAAGAAGAAGAAGAAGGTCTTCGCGAGAAACCAGATGATGCCCGGCACGAGATAGAGCGGAGCCCAATCGACCGGCGGCAGCCACCCGCCCCAGAACAGCAGCGCATTCAGCGCGCACATCAGGATGACGTTGGCATATTCGCCGAGCCAGAACAGCGCGAACGCCATCGACGAATATTCGGTCTGGTAGCCCGCGACCAGCTCCGATTCCGCCTCGGTCAAGTCGAACGGGGCGCGCGCCGTCTCGGCAAGCGAGGAAATCAGGAACACCACCGCCATCGGAAACAGCAATGGGTTGAAACCGAAACCATTGATGAAGCCGAAGATATGCGCTCGCTGTTCGAGGACGATCGTCGTCAGGTTGAACGATCCGGCCCACAGCACCACCGAGAGCAGCACGAAGCCGATCGCGACTTCATAGCTGACCATCTGCGCGGCGGCACGCAGCGCCGAATAGAACGGATATTTTGAGTTCGACGCCCAACCCGAAATGATGACGCCGTAGACGCCGAGCGACGAGGCGGCGAGAATGTAGAGCAGACCGACATTGATGTCCGCCACCACCACCCCGACGTCAAACGGGATCACTGCCCACACAATCAGCGCGACGGTGAAGGTGATGATCGGCGCCAGCAGGAACAGGCCGCGATTGGCCGACGACGGCACGATCGTTTCCTGCAGAAACACCTTCAGGCCGTCGGCAAACGACTGGAGCAGCCCGAACGGGCCAACGACGTTGGGACCACGCCGCAGCGCCATCGCCGCCCAGATCTTGCGATCGGCGTAAATGATCATCGCCACCGCCAGCATCAGCGGCAAGGCGATGACCAGAATGCCGATCAGCGTCGCAACGGTCCACGCCCAGCCATAGGGCATGCCGACAGTAGTTTCGAAAAACGAGGTCACTCGGCGGCCTCCGCGAAATCCTGGCCATGGACAAGTTCGGCCGAACAACGCTGCATCGTCGGGCTGGCCCGGCAGATCGCGTTGGTCAGATAGAAGTCGGTCACCGGGTAGGTCACCGTCCCCGAGGCCTTAACGTCGAGTACCGGCGGGTTCCAGTCAAACCGTACCAGACCTTCCTGACCCAGTTCGGGCACGGCCGCCGCCATCGCCGCACGGACGCCGTTGAAATCATCGAACGGCAGCGTCACGCCAAGCACTTCCGCCAGCGCGCGGAAAATCGTCCAGTCCTCGCGGGCGTCACCTGGCGGGAACACCGCGCGGTCACCCCGCTGCACACGGCCTTCCATGTTGACGTAGGTGCCGGCCTTTTCGGCATAGCTCGCTCCCGGCAGGACGATATCCGCCGCCGCCGCGCCCTTGTCGCCATGATGGCCGACATACACCTTGGTCGCGCCAGCGAAATTGCTGAAGTCGACTTCATCGGCACCGAGGAAGAATACCAACTTCGGGCTCGCCGCGACGATATTGGCGATACCGCCGGACTGCGCATAGCCGAGCATCAGCGCGCCCATCCGCGCGGCCGCAAGGTGAACGACATTGAAGCCGTTCCACGTCGTGCCATCCTCGAGCGTTCGGACCAGATTGCCGTCTTTCGCCAGCTTCAAGGACGCGCCGTGACCGTTCCGGAGCGCGGCGGGACCGACGATGACCATCGGCCGTTTGGCCGCATCCATCGCTTCGGCTGCACGGTCGGGCAGACCACCGAGCAGACCGAGATCGTCGCCCAGCCATTCCGCCTTGTACGTTAGATCGACATTAAGGCCGATCGCGAACACCCGCGCCCCCTTCTTGATCGCCTTGCGGACACGCGTGTTGATGAGGGGGGCTTCATGACGCAGATCGGTCCCGACCAGCAGGATCGCATCGGCATCCTCTACGCCCGCGATCGTCGAGTTGAATGCGACGGCACCGAGATTGGTGACGTCGTAGTCCATGCCCGTCTGCCGCCCTTCCAGCAGCGACGAACCCAGTGCATTCACCAGCGCCTTGGCCGCGAACATGGTCTCGCAATCGAGCAGGTCGCCCGCGATCGCCGCAACCGACGCTCCCGCATTGACCGCCGCGATGGCAGCGAAGGCGTCGTCCCATTCGGCCGCGACCAGCTTGCCGTCCTTCCGGACATAAGGCTTGTCGAGACGGCGACGGACCAGACCGTCGACGGCATGGCGCGTCTTGTCGTGCGCCCATTCCTCATTGACGTCTTCGTTGATCCGCGGAACGCAACGCAACACCTGCCGCCCACGGCTGTCGAGACGGATATTGGTGCCGACCGCGTCCATCACGTCAATGGCGAGCGTCTTCTTGAGCTCCCACGGACGCGCCTCGAACGCATAGGGCTTCGACGTCAGCGCACCGACCGGGCACAGATCGACGATATTGCCCGACAGCTCGCTCGATACCGCCTGCTCGAGATAGCTGGTGATCTGCATATTCTCGCCGCGATAGATCGCGCCGATTTCCTCGACCCCGGCGACCTCCTCGGCAAAACGGATGCAGCGCGTGCACTGGATGCAGCGTGTCATCACCGTCTTGACGATCGGCCCCATATATTTTTCGGTGACCGCGCGCTTGTTCTCATCATAACGCGACTGGCCCCGACCATAGGCGACCGACTGGTCCTGCAGGTCACACTCGCCACCCTGATCGCAAATCGGGCAATCGAGCGGGTGGTTGATGAGCAGGAACTCCATCACGCCCTCGCGCGCGGCCTTCACCATCGCGCTGTCGGTGCGGATTTCCTGGTTATCGGCGGCGGGCAGCGCGCACGAAGCCTGCGGCTTGGGCGGTCCCGGCTTCACCTCGACCAGACACATCCGGCAATTGCCGGCGATCGACAGCCGTTCGTGATAGCAGAAGCGCGGAATTTCCTTGCCCGCCGCTTCGCAAGCCTGAAGGACCGTCGCGCCCTGCGGCACTTCGACTTCGACCCCGTCTACTTTTACCTTCGGCATTATTCGGCCGCTTCCATCATGGGCGACATCCCGCCGCCGTTCTTCTCGTTGATCCGCCGCTCGAGTTCGGGGCGGAAATTCTTGATCAGGCCCTGGATCGGCCATGCCGCCGCGTCGCCCAGCGCGCAGATCGTATGGCCTTCGACCTGCTTGGTGACCTGTTGCAGCATGTCGATTTCGGACAGCTCGGCGTCGCCGGTGCGCAGCCGCTCCATCACCCGCCACATCCAGCCCGTGCCTTCGCGGCAAGGCGTGCACTGGCCACAGCTTTCATGCTTGTAGAAATAGCTGAGCCGGCTGATCGCGCGGACGACGTCGGTCGACTTGTCCATGACGATCACCGCCGCAGTGCCGAGGCCCGATCCGACTGCCTTCAGGCCATCGAAATCCATCGGCGCGTCGATGATGTGCTCGGCCTTGACCAGCGGCACCGACGATCCGCCGGGGATGACGCAGAGCAGATTGTCCCAGCCACCGCGAATGCCCCCGCAATGCTTGTCGATCAGCTCGCGGAACGGGATGCTCATCGATTCCTCGACGACACACGGCCGGTTCACATGCCCGCTGATCTGGAACAACTTGGTCCCACGGTTATTCTCCGCACCGAAGCTGGCGAACCATTCGGGACTGCGGCGCAGGATCGTCGGCACGACCGCGATCGACTCGACATTGTTAACCGTCGTCGGGCAGCCATAAAGTCCGGCCCCGGCCGGAAAAGGCGGCTTCAGACGGGGCTGGCCCTTCTTGCCCTCGAGGCTTTCGAGCATCGCGGTCTCTTCGCCGCAGATATACGCCCCTGCGCCACGGTGCGCGAAGACGTCGAAGTCATAGCCCGAGCCGCAAGCATTTTTGCCAAGCAGACCCTTGGCATAGGCTTCGGCGATCGCCGCGAACAGCGTTTCGGCCTCGCGAATATATTCGCCGCGAATGTAGATGTACGCCGCCCGCGCACGCATCGCGAAGCCCGCGACCAGCGCGCCTTCGATCAGCTTGTGCGGATCGTGGCGGATGATCTCGCGATCCTTGCACGAACCCGGCTCGGATTCGTCGGCGTTGATGACGAGGAAGTTCGGCCGGTCGGGCTTGGGAGCCTTCGGCATGAACGACCATTTGGTGCCGGTCGGAAACCCTGCACCGCCGCGTCCGCGCAAGCCCGACGCCTTGATCCGGTCGATGATCGTGTCGGGACCAAGCTGCAACAGCGCCTTGGTATTGTCCCAATCGCCCCGCATCACGGCGGCGTCGAGGTTCCATGGCTGGAACCCGTACACGTTGGTGAAGATGCGATCCTTGTCGGCCAGCATCCTTATCGTCCCTTCCCGATCGCCTTTTCGGCGACAAAATAAACGGCAACCATCGTAGCGATGCCGATGGCGACGCCGAGAAGTTTCAGCGCGCCAACGAACAGTTCGAGCGCGATCCACAACACGACGACACCGACCAGTGCCGCAATCAACAGGCTGCCCAGCGCCCTCACGAAGCCGTTCCCCATTCGGATCGGTAATCGTGATTCTCGGTCATCATCGCGGCGAGGTTGGTCGGTTCACCGACCGGTTCGACGGTGTGCCGGCCCGGCTCCTGCGTACCGGGTTGGGGCCATTCGCCTTTGCCCAACGCCTCGAGGATCGCGGTCATACGATCATAGTCGAGATCTTCGTAATTGTCGTCGTTGATCTGGACCATCGGCGCCGACGCGCAATTGCCCATGCACTCGACCTCGGTCAGCGTGAATAGGCCGTCGGGCGTAGTCTTACCCTTGGTCAGTCCACGATTTTTGCACGCCGCGAACACGTCATCCGATCCCCGCAGCATGCATGGCGTCGTGCCGCAGACCTGCACATGATAGCGGCCAACCGGCGCGAGATTGAACATCGTATAGAAGGTCGCGACCTCGTACACCCGCATATAGGCCATGCCGAGTTCACGCGCGACGAACTCGATTACCGGTACTGGCAACCAACCCTGGGTATGCGTCTCGGCTCCGACCTGCCGCTGGGCAAGGTCGAGGAACGGGATGGTGCACGACTGCTGCCGCCCTTCAGGATAGCGCGCGACGATCTCGCGTGCCTTCTCGGCGTTGGCGGGGTTCCAGGCGAAATTGCCCCAGCGCGCGCGGACCTCCGCTTCGTCGGGGATGTTGGGGGCGTCGGCCATCAGCGAATAAACTCCACGCGGCTGACTTTGTCGCCGCTGAACGAATAGACGGTCATCACGTCGAACGGTTCGGCGTCGGCCGAACGGCGGACGCGTTCGTGCAGTACGACGCGCTCGCCCAGTTCGAACGACTGCAGGACTTCGGCATGGTTCTGCGGAAATTCGGCAAAGACCGTCGCCATGCCGCTTTCCACGCCAGCGCGGCCGTCACGAACCACGTCACCACGGTACTGGGCTTCACAGCCGTCATCAGCGAAGAAGGCGGCATAACCGCCCGCGTCGCGCGCATTGTAGCGCTCCATCATCGCCATCACGGTATCGAGGCGGCTCAACGGTCGCACTCCCCGAACACGATGTCCATCGCACCCAAAATGGCGGTGATGTCCGCGAGCATATGCCCCTTCGACATGAAATCCATCGCCTGCAGATGGCTGAACGCGGTCGGTCGGATCTTCACCCGGTACGGCTTGTTGCTGCCGTCCGAAACCATGTAGATGCCGAATTCGCCCTTGGGGCTTTCGGTCGCAACATAGACTTCGCCGGCGGGCACATGATAGCCTTCCGTGTAGAGCTTGAAGTGATGGATCAGTGCTTCCATCGACTGCTTCATCTCGCCACGCTTGGGTGGCACGACCTTGCGGTCGTCGCTGGCGATCGGCCCTTCGGGCATCTGTGCCAGACATTGTTTCATGATGCGTGCCGACTGGTACACTTCCTCGACGCGGACCATGAACCGGTCGTAGCAGTCGCCGCGCGTGCCGACCGGCACGTCGAACTCGACCCGGTCATAGGCGTCATACGGCTGCGCCTTACGGATGTCCCACGGGATACCCGCGCCACGAATCATCGGGCCGGAGAAGCCCCAGCGCACCGCGTCCTCCCGGCTGACGATGGCGATGTCGACATTGCGCTGTTTGAAGATGCGGTTTTCCGCGACGAGGCTGATTGCATCGCCGAACAGACGCGGCAGACGCGTGTCGAGCCATTCGGCGATATCGGTCAGCAGCTTGAGCGGAACGTCCTGACGAATGCCACCCGCACGCAGGAAGTTCGCATGCATCCGGGCGCCCGATGCCCGCTCGTAGAAATTCATCGTATCTTCGCGCAGCTCGAACATCCACAGGTTCGGCGTCATCGCGCCCACGTCCATGACATGCGAACCAAGGTTCAGCATGTGGTTCATGATACGGGTCAGCTCGGCAAAGAACACACGCAGATACTGGGCACGCAACGGCACCTCGATATCAAGCAGCTTTTCGACCGCGAGGACGTAGCTGTGCTCCATGCACATCGGCGAGCAGTAATCGAGCCGGTCCATGTACGGTAACGCCTGCGCGTACGTTTTGTACTCGATCAGCTTTTCGGTGCCACGGTGGAGCAGACCGACGTGAGGGTCGATCCGTTCGATGATCTCGCCGTCCAGTTCGGTGACAAGACGCAACACACCGTGTGCAGCCGGATGCTGCGGACCGAAGTTGATCGTGTAGTTCTGGATTTCGACGTCGCCTGGGGTCGGGTTGGCGGCGTCGATCTGGTGATCGTAATCGGCCATCACTTATTCTCCGCGGACGAAGCCGTCGCATCGGGCGAAGGAACGTCGGGATCGACCGGCTTGCTGTCGGCCTGATTACCGGGATGCGGCTTACCCGCGCCGGTATCGGCCGAACCTTCGGTCACCTTGGGCTTATCGACCTGCGGCGCAGCATCCTTGGTCCGTTCATCGGCGCGCTTGACCTGATCGGCAGTCGCCGTCGACTGTGCACCGGGAGCCTGTCCCACGGCAGGCTTCGGCTCGGCAGCCTTCTCATCACCCGGCAAGACGTATTCGGCGCCTTCCCATGGGCTCATAAAGTCGAAGGTGCGGAAATCCTGTGCCAGTTTGACCGGTTCGTAGACGACGCGCTTGGCTTCTTCCGAGTAGCGCATTTCTACATAGCCGGTCAGCGGGAAGTCCTTGCGCAACGGATGGCCGCGAAAGCCGTAATCGGTTAGGATACGGCGCAGATCGGCATTGCCCGTGAATAGTACGCCGTACATGTCGTACACTTCACGTTCGAGCCAGCCGGCATTGTACCAGATGCCAGTTACCGACGGCACCGGCAGTTCCTCATCGGTCGTCACGCGCACACGGATGCGATGGTTCCGTGTCATCGACAGGAGATGATAAACGACGTCGAACCGTTCGGCCCGCTCGGGATAGTCTACGCCGGCAATCTCGGCCAGCATCTCGTATTTGAGCCCCGGCGTATCGCGCAACGTTTCCATCGCAATGACCAGTCGATCGCGATCGACGGTCAGCGACACTTCGCCGACCAGATCCTGCGCGTGGACCAGCATATCGCCAAGTACCGCCGTCGCCGTCTCGACCACGCCGTCATTGGGTGCGTAGCGGGGTGCAGGCGCCCTCACCGTTCGATGCTCCCCGAACGACGGATTTTCCGCTGCAGCTGCATTACGCCGTAGAGCAACGCTTCTGCGGTTGGCGGGCAACCAGGAACGTAGATGTCGACCGGCACCACGCGATCGCAGCCGCGAACGACGCTGTAGCTATAATGATAATAGCCGCCGCCATTGGCGCAGCTACCCATCGAAATGACGTATTTCGGTTCCGACATCTGGTCGTAGACGCGACGCAGTGCCGGGGCCATCTTGTTGCACAGCGTACCGGCGACGATCATCACGTCCGACTGGCGCGGCGATGCACGCGGGGCAGCGCCAAACCGCTCCATGTCATAGCGCGGCATGTTGACGTGGATCATTTCGACCGCGCAGCAGGCGAGCCCGAACGTCATCCACCACAGCGACCCGGTGCGCGCCCACTGAAACAGGTCTTCGGCCGAAGTGACCAGAAAGCCCTTGTCGGTCAGTTCGCCGTTCAGGTCGTTGAAGAAACCCTGATCGGGAGCCTGCACCGGCACACCGGCCACGTTGCCCGCGCCGAATCCGTGCGGCGGCGTCGTCAGTTCTACTCCCATTCGAGAGCTCCCATCTTCCAAGCATATACGAGACCCAGCGCCAATTCGCCGATGAAGACCATCATCGACACCCACGCGGTCCAGCCGAGGTCAAAAACCGACACTGCCCAAGGATATAGGAATGCTGCTTCCAGATCGAAGATGATGAACAGGATCGCGACCAGATAAAAGCGTACGTCATATTGGCTGCGCGAATCCTCGAACGCGGGAAAGCCGCATTCATATTCGGTCAGCTTTTCCGGTGTCGGCTTATGCGAACCGGTGAAACGCGATGCCACCATCGGCAGTACGACGAACGCCGTCGACAGGACCAAGGCAATGCCCAGGAACATCAGGATCGGCAGATATTGCGACAGGTCGACCAAGGCAGGGTCTCTCGCGGTTGCGGTATGGATGGAGCCGGCTTTAGGCCGATGCCGCGGGGGCATCAAGGGCGGAACAGGATGAGAATCACTCTCATTTCCGCCGATACCGGATACGGCACGGTTTACACCCCCGCAGGTACCGCCTGGGGGTCAACGCGCTTGTCTTCAGTACCCGACCACGCGGCCGGGCAGATCTTTACAGGCTCAGCGAAGGGCGCCGGCGACCAGCTTGTGCAGACGCGTCTGCATCTGTTCGTTGCTGGCCAGCACCTCGCCCTTTTCATAGGCGCGATCGGCACCACGGTAATCGGTGACGAAGCCGCCCGCCTCGCGCACCAGCAACATGCCAGCGGCAATATCCCACTTCTGCAAGCCCGATTCCCAGAAGCCGTCGAAACGGCCCGCTGCGACATAGGCGAGGTCGAGAGCGGCTGCCCCGAAGCGGCGGATGCCGGCGACTTCCGGGGCGACCGCACCGAAGATCCGGGTCCACTCGGTAAAATTGCCATGGCCGAGGAACGGGATGCCGGTCGCGATCAGTGCCTCCGACAGGTCGCGACGCGACGATACGCGCAACCGTTGCCCCTGCAGCCATGCGCCCCGGCCCTTTTCGGCCCAAAAGCCTTCGTCGGTGATCGGGTTGTAGACCATCGCCGTCGTAATCTCAGGCTTGCCGCCCGCGCCGTTCGGCTCCTCGACCGCGACCGAGATCGCGAAATGCGGGATACCGTGCAGGAAGTTATTGGTGCCATCTAGCGGATCGACGATCCAGCGCGGCTTGGTCGGGTCGCCCGCAACCTCGCCGCCCTCTTCCAGCAACATGCCCCAGTCGGGCCGTGCCTTGCGCAGTTCCTCGACCAGCGTTTCCTCGGCGCGCTTGTCGGCCAGCGACACGAAGTCGGCCGGCCCCTTGCGGCTGACCTGCAGATGCTGGACCTCGCCGAAATCGCGGCGCAGGCGCGGGCCGGTCTTGCGGACGGCGCGTTCGATGACGGTGATGAGACCGGACTGGGCGGACATTTCTTCTGTTCCTGCTTGTTTCTACTTGGCAGCGCCGCGGGCGAAGCCCGCGTCGTCGGTCGCGCGTTCGCGCGCCGGCCGGGCTTGCGGCTCGGCGGAATAGCAGCTGCTATTCCGTCCGGCCGCTGCGCCTCAATCCGCCCGCCTTACATAGGTCTGCTCATACACATCGACCACGATCCGCGTACCGGCCGCGATGTGTGGCGGGACCATTACGCGAACGCCGTTGTCGAGGACGGCCGGCTTGTAGGACGACGACGCCGTCTGCCCCTTTACGACCGCATCGGCTTCGAGGATCGTCGCCTCGATCGTGTCGGGCAACTGGACGCTGATCGCTTCCTCGTCATACATTTCCATCACGACGTCCATGCCGTCCTGCAGGAACGCGGCAGCGTCGCCCAGCAGGTCGCGCGGCAACGACACCTGATCGTAGGTAATCTTGTCCATGAACACCAGCATGTCGCCTTCGGGATACAGGAACTGAAAGTCCTTGGTATCGAGGCGGATCCGCTCGACGCTTTCGGCGGAGCGGAAACGGACGTTGTTCTTGCGGCCGTCGCGCAGGTTCTTCAGCTCGACCTGCATATAGGCGCCGCCCTTGCCCGGCTGTGTATGCTGGATCTTCACCGCGCGCCAGATGCCGCCTTCATACTCGATGATGTTGCCGGGGCGAATGTCGACGCCGCTGATCTTCATGACGAACCATACCTGTTGGAAAGAGCGAAGCAGCGCCCTTACCGCTCAGTCCGTCCGCGGGCAAGCAGCGGATAGGGATCGATCGCGCGGCCCTGGTGCCAGGCTTCATCGGGCAGCAGCCGTTCGATGCCGAAATGCAGATGGGTGTTTCCCGTTCCGGCGTTGCCGGTATCGCCGACCGTCCCGATCGTTTCACCGGCGCGCACCGGCATGCCTTCGCGCAGACCCGGCGCGTAGTTGGCGAGGTGCGCATAATAATAGGACAGCCGCCGGTCGGGAGCCCGGACATAGGCGGTCACCCCGCCGCCCCCGTCGCTGTAGAACAGCTTCTCGACGACGCCGTCCGCTGCCGCGACGACGGGCGTGCCGCCGGCGGCCATGATGTCGGTGCCGGTATGGCCGCGCGATCCGCCGCTGCGGCTTTCGCCCCAGCTGTCCCGGATATCGGTCCAGCGCACGCCCCGTACCGGCAGGACCAGCATTCCCGTCGGAGCCTTTTCTATCGACACCGGTGGGTTTGCGGCCCGCCGCGGTGCCGCCGCTCTGCCGAAATCGACCAGTAGCGCGGCGAGCGCGGCGAGCGCGAAGAAGAGACCGAGAAACGTCCAGCCGATCCGGTTCATAGCCCCTTGCCCTTATGGCTGGAAGATCGCCGGAGTGCCAGGCTTGACCATCAGCGACAGGCGGGCCGCGTCCCAGTTGGTCAGGCGGATACAGCCATTGCTTTCGGTCTTGCCGATATTCTGCGGCTCGGGCGTGCCGTGGATGCCGTAATGCTCCTTCGACAGGTCGATCCAGACCACGCCGACCGGATTGTTCGGGCCGGGGGGCACGATCTCCTTGCTGTCCGACTTGTCGGCGTGGCGCAGGATGGCCGGATTATATTGCCAGTCGGGATTGGGAGCGACGCCCTGAATCGTCCATTTGCCGATCGGCAGCGGATCGTGCGACGACCCCATCGTCGCCGGAAACTGGGCGAGGATGCGGTCGCCGGCATAGGCGCGCAGCCATCCTTCCGACTTGTCGACGACGACGCGGTCGGCCTGCGGCTGATTCGCATCGACGTTCAGATTGGCGAGCGTCTGGCGATATTCGGGCGACCAAGTGTCGGGATAAGCACGCGAGGCAGGAAGAATGTTGGGGAAGACGACGCGGGTGCCCACGCTCAGCATCGTCTCGCGGCTGTTGAGCGCGACCAGCGTGGCGGGGGTGGTGTGGAACATCTCGGCCAGCTTTTCGAGCGGGGAGCGATAGCCGAGCGTGGTCAGCTTCGCCTGATCGGCATATTCCTTCGGGATCGGGTTGGTGTACGGACCGGCGAGCGCGCGTTCGGACAGGGTCAGCGTGACCGTCGCCGGACGCATTCCGGGGTTGAGCGCGCGCAGGGTCGCAGGGTCAAGCTTGCCGGTGACGGGCAGATCACGGGCCGACTGGAAACCGCGCAACGCCTTGGCGAAGGCCGGGCTGTCCCGACCGTCGATCGTGCCGACGGTGAAGCCGTGCCGGTCGAGCAGGACCTGCGCGTGCAGGACGTTCCGATCGATCGCCGGCAGCCCCTTCGTTGCGGGCTTCGGTGTCGCGGACGATGACGGTGCGGGCGTCGGTGCCTGCGCCATCGCCGCGCCGCCCATCAGGATCGCCGCCCATGCCAGTCGCTTCATCACCCGTCCCCAAAGTCGTTGAGGCTGGATAACGATCGGACGGCAAAGACGTTTCCGACTATCCGAGAACCTCGGCAAAGGCGCGGACGGCGGCGGCTTCGTCGCCGCTCCACACCGCGCCCGAGACGGCGAGGAAGTCCGCGCCGGCAGCGACCAGCGGCGCGGCGTTGGCGGGGGTGATCCCGCCAATCGCGACGCTGGGCAGTTCGAACACCGCCGACCACCATGACAGGATCACCGGTTCGGCGACGTGCCGCACGTCCTTGGTCGTGGTCGGGTAGAAAGCACCGAAGGCGACATAGTCGGCACCGGCCTCCCCCGCCTCCATCGCGAGGTGGCGGCTGTCGTGCGCGGTCACGCCGATCTGGGCGTTGAGGCCGAGCACGTCGCGCGCCTCGCGTGGGTCGCCGTCCTCCTGTCCCAGATGGACGCCGTCGGCACCCAGCCGCTTGGCGAGGCTGATGCTGTCGTTGACGAGGAACGCGACGTCCCGGTCGGCGCAGATGCGCTGGAGCGGTTCGGCCAGACGCGCCGCGGCGTGCTGGTCGATGTCCTTTACCCGGAACTGGAAGGCGGCGACCGGACCCGCGTCGAGCGCGCGGGCAAGCCGGTCGGGAAAGGCGCCGGTCACGTCGAGCGGCGAAACCAGATAGAGCTGGCACGGCGGGCGGCGCACGTCGCGGACGAACTGCTTCGCGAAATCGGGGGAGAGCGGGCCGAGCGGATCTTCGTCAAGGGTCATGGCCCCTCCCTGCCCCAGCCGCGCGGCGGGTGGAAGGGCGCGTGGGGGCCAAAGGTCACAAAAGTCACACTCGCGCGCGATTGCTGCGGATGACGATCGCGGGCCAAAGGTCACGAAAGTCACACTTGCACATGGTTGGTGCGGGTGTCGCAGTGCCGGGCCGATTGGTGATCCTCACCCTGGGTTCCGGATCGAGTCTAGGGTGACGGTATGGCACCGCGTCTGGCTACGATGGCAAAGAGCACCGGACGCGCGAACGTCCGATGCCCTTTTGTCACGGTTCGCGATCGGTAGGAAAGCGTTACGCAGCGACCAGCGTCTTTTCGGTCGAGGCGCAGTGGATTTCGTCGATCGCTTCACCCAGTGCCGCGTCGAATTCGGCGTCAGTCATCTGGTGACGCAGGTCCGACAGCAGCGCGCGGCTGAAGCTGGCGATGATACCGGGGTTCTTGGCCAGTTCGGCGCAGGCTTCGGTGCGGCCGAACCCGCCCGACAGTGCCACGACGCGCAGCACGCGCGGATGGTCGACCAGCGGCTGGAACAGGCCCGGCGTGGCCGGCAGCGACAGCTTCAGCATGACCTTGTCATCGCCCGGCATCGCGTCGAGCGCCTTCAGCGTTTCGTCGAGCAGGATCGCGTCGGCTTGCGCACGCTCGGCACTCTTGATGTTCACTTCGGGTTCGATGATCGGCATCAGCCCGGCGGCGAGCACCTGCGCCGCGACCTCGAACTGCTGCTGGACAACCGCGGCAATGCCTTCGCGGTTGGCGAGGTTGATGACCGAGCGTTCCTTGGTGCCAAAGATGCCCAGCGCGGCGGCATGGGCGAGCAGTTCGTCAAGACCGGGGTTCGGCTTCATCAGCTGCACGCCGTTCGCTTCGTCCTCCAACCCCTTGTCGATCTTCAGGAACGGCACGACGCCCTTATCGGCCAGCGCCTGCGGCACCGGCTTGCCGCCCGCCTGCCCGTTCATGGTGCGTTCGAACAGGATCGCGCCGATCACCTTGTCGCCGGTGAACGCGTCCGACAGGATGATACGGGCACGCATGTCGTGGATCAGGCCGAACATCTCCTCGTCGGTGCTCCACGCATCGTCCTCGACGCCATAGCCCTTCAGCGCCTTCGGCGTCGAACCGCCGCTCTGGTCGAGCGCGGCGATGAAACCCTGTCCGTCGGCAATCTTCGCAGTCATGTCAGCGGTATTCATGTCGATCCCCTTGGGTTCTCAAGAAAATGTCAGAGGGCGAGCCAGCGCCGCAGCGCCTGATCCACCTGCTCCATCGATGTTGCCGTTGCCTGACCGAGGACGCGGACGATGCGGCTGCGGCGCAATGTCTTGATCTTGTCGACCTGCGCCTCGCTTTCGACCGAGACCCCGGTCGCGTCGGATGGGGCGAAGGGCACGCGGAACAGCGTCTCGCCACCGGTCAGGCTGGTCATCGGGACGAGCGTGACCGAGGCGTGCGCTTCGTTGAACAGGTCGGATTGCACGACCAGAAAGGGTCGGCGCTTGTTGGCCAGTGCCTCGGGTCCTTCGACCAGCACGATCATGCCGCGGCCTATTTCCACCGGCCGTCCTCCGCTTCGACGCGATCGAAAAACGCCCAGTCGGCACCGTCGTCGCGCGCGGCGGCGCGTTCGGACTGGCGACGGGCTTCGGCGCGAAACGCTTCGTCATGGAGTTCGACGTACCGACGGACGGCATCGCGGGCGATGTCGCTCTTGGAACGGCCCTGCGACCGGGCGACGTTGGCCAGCCGCTCTTCCAGCTCGGTATCGAGTCGTACGCCTAGCACCCGGTGCCACCTCCGTTTAACGTGTTGAACGGGTACGGCAGGTTGCGGTTGGGATCAAGCTGGTTGTTTTGCGGGTGGCTGTTTCAGAAGAAGTTGGTTCGCGCGAAGGCGCGAAGGCGCAAAGAGAAGAATTGGTTCGTGCAGAGAGGCGGAGACGCGGAGGGGTTGCGGTCGCGGTACCGTCTCGCGTCAGCGAGACCTTCATTCTTTCGGCAACGAGCAGATTGGAGGCCGCTGGCGCGGCAGTCCGATCCGCAAGGACGACGTCCTCTACGCCTCTGCGTCCCTGCGCGAACCCTCTTCTCTTTGCGCCTTCGCGCCTTCGCGTGAACCAACTACCTTCCTGAAACCGAACGCCACAGCGCGTC
>NZ_LMLN01000030.1:75224-75328 GCF_001421915.1 Sphingomonas sp. Leaf62
GCCCCGGCAACAGTCCGGGGCGACGGCCTGCCGACAATCGTCAGCGCGTCAGGGCAGCAACGCCGGGCAATTCCTTGCCTTCCATCCACTCCAGGAACGCGCCA